>JBCDCH010000131.1 GCA_039182125.1 Planctomycetota bacterium | reverse complement strand
CCGGAGAGTTGAAATCGTTATTGTAAACATGGATGTTGTCGCCCGTCGTGATCGTCTGATTGCCGCTTCCGATGGCAAATCTATTGCCCGCAATCACGGCACTCTCTGACGCTTGGAACTGTATTCCAAACGGGCCGCCAGATATGTGATTGTCAAGCACCTGTGTTCGGATTCCGGTGTTAGAGTATACCGCACTAATGTGCGCCTTTATTTCATTGCCTTTAATAATCGCATCGCTGCCGTGTATTTGCAATCCAAAATCGTTTTGGTTGAAATAATTGTTAGATATTGCCGTATGGTCGCCGTGGGTCTCTAGCCCGTAATTCGATGGGGCCGGGATTGTTCGGGATGAATCTTTGCCGTTAAAATGTATATTTTCTAAATTGACATAATCTGATTCTGCGTCAATATAGATTGCGCGGGTTGCGCCGGCTGACAGGTAGCCGAATTTCGTCTGCAGTTCGAAGTCTGCTATCCGCACTCGATCTGAATTAATCACCGTGATGAGGTTGGCTGCGTCCGGATCGCTAGACACGGGTGTAGTCGAAGTAAGTAGCAGGGTTTTATCGGTACTTCCTGCGATCGAGACGCCGCTGTCGTCGGCGGTGATGACGATTTGGCCAACATAGGTGCCGCGATCGACGACGATCATGTCGTCGTCGTTGAGGTTGTACCGATCGAGGACGGCCTGGATGGAAGGCAGGGGCGTATCGGCGGTGCGGCCGTCGTGATCGAGACGGCCCGCGGCGGTGGTGCGGAGGTTGTCGGAGAGGTCGTTGTCGTCGGGGGCGGCGACGTAGTAGACGTTGGTTTCGCTGCGGTGGTGGGGGACGATCTCGAGCTGATACGCCGCGGCGCCGCGGCCGGCCAGGTGCAGGAAGTATTCGCCGGCGGGGAGGTTGACTTCCAGCGCGCTGTCCAACCGCTCGCCGGGCTGGTTGGCGACGAGGTTCCCCTGGGCGTCGTACAGGAAGGCGTCGGGGGCCGGGCCGCCGTTGCTGGTGACGAAGACGCTGAGGTGTTCTTCGTCGGCGAGCTCGAAGCGGTACCAATCCTGCTCGCCCGCGGTGCGGATGGCGGTGCCGGTCAGGTGTAGGCCGGGCGCGAGGCCGAGGTTCTGCGCGGTGTCCCGGGAGTGGTTGCCGGTGAAGCGGTCGGTGATGGTCGGCCGCTCTCCGAATTCCGATTCGAAGTCGAGGAGCGTGATCTGCGCGATGTCGAAACGCCACGTCTTCTTGAAGATGCCCAGGTCGACGGTGGCGTAGGCGTCGATGAAGGCCCCTAGCTCGCCCTCGTAGCCGAAGGTCTGTGAGATGCCGCCATCGTCCAGGAGGCTGATGAACTCGTCGATATAAACGACGCCGTTGCCGTCGGTGTCGTTGAGGTTGAGTCCGAGGTTGGCGAACAGCCCGCCGCGGACGCCGGCCCGGAGGACGGAGAACAGGTTGAACTCGGCGACGGCGGCGACGTAAGCGGAGAGGTAGACCTCGCTGACGTCGGGGCCGGTGCCGTCGGCGTTGGCGGTATCGGAGATGTAGAAGCCGTTGAGTAGCTGGCTCTCGCGGCCGGTTTCTTGGAACTGGCGGAAGCCGCGGGTGTCGTAGCCGAAGCCCAGGTCGATGCCGACGGCGACGCCGCTCTGGAAGCCGCCGAAGAGGAACGGCGGGATGATCGGGTAGATCGGGTAGGGGTCCAGGTCGAAGCGCAGCTCGAACGCGGGCCAGTCCCAGGTCACGATCGGGATGTCTTGCCCGAGCAGGAGGTTGAAGGCCAAGGACGGGTTGTCGATGATCGGGAACGCGAGGCCGACGTTGTCGGTGCGCTCGAAGTAGTTGCGGACCGGGGCGGGGGCTTGGTCGAAGGTCGTGGGTTCGCCGCTGGGCGCGAAGAACTGGAGGACCTCTTCGGGGCTGAGCTGCGCGAGGTTCGTGTTGGGGTCGCGCAGGTCGAGGAAGGTCCCCTCGTCGATCCACGACACAAAGGTGCCGATCGGGACGAGGAATTCGTCCTCGTCGGAGACGTTCGCGATGTCTTGGATCAAACCGTCCAATTCCACCACAAAACGGAGGAACTCGGCGGTGTCTTCGTAGCCAAAGTAGGCGGCGAGGTCGATGAAATCGGTGTCGCCGATGAGCTGCGAGAGGCCGGGGATGGGTTCTTGTAGCTTGTCCAGCACGGGCCGCACGGGAGCGATCACGTCGTTGATCTTGTCGAGCAGCGGGCCGATGTAGGTGCCGACGGTCGAAGACAGGTCGATGACCATGTTCTCGATCCGGACGCTCGGCAGGTTGCCGTTGCGGCTGGCGGCTTCGCGTTCTTCTTCGGAGGCGTTCGGGTCGGGCAGGAATTTCCAGTCGATGAATACGTCGAAAGCGAGGGCGGGCAGCCCCTGGACCGTGGTGTCGGCGAAGATTTCAAAGTTCGCGTCGAGCCCGCCGGTGATCGTGAAGTCCACGATCGCGTCGCCGGCGTCGGACCCGCCCCGGGTGGCTTCGGCGACCGTCAGCCGACCGTCGCCGTCCAGGTCTCGAAGGTCGGCTTCCAGGGCTACTTCGAAGACCGAGGGGTCGTCCGAGTTGTCTCTTGCTTTGGCCCGCAGGAAGCCGAGCGTGGCCGTCGCGTCTAGCTCCGGCACGGTGGCCTTGATGTTGGCGGTGATCTCCGGGTCGCCGCTGGCGTCGGTGATCAGGTAGAGCCCCTGATCGCGGTGGAGTCCGATGCCCAGATCGAATGTCCAGCCGTACTCGACCACCACATCTCCGTTGATGTCCAGGCCCAGCCCGGGCAAGCCCAGATCCAGGTCGACATCGAGGTCCAGTTCCCGCTGGACCTGCCCGAGCTTGGCTTCCACCAGCAAAGCGTCGGGAGACAACGTCAGGATGAGGTCGTTGTCGTCGATGATCTCGTCGCCATTGGTGTCGAGGATCAGGTCCGCGCCGTCGGGGCCCAAAGCCGCCCACAACGCGTCGTGGACCCAATCGCGCAGGCGGGAGTCGTCGTGGAGCCGCGTGTCGAACAGCGAATCGATCCCGAGGAAGGCCGCGTTGGTCAGCACCCGGAAATCGCGGATGAAGTTGCCGGCTTCGCGTAGGTCGTCGCCGATGAACGGCAGATCGATCCCGAAGACCTCGCCATCGAGGATGTTCTCGAGATACCGAGCCAACTCGTCCCAGTCCTCGGGCAACTGGGTGAGGTCTTCTTCCAGGTTGAGCGCACTGATCAGGTCGTCGAGGCTGGGGCCGGTGATCGTGGTGGTGCCCCCGAGATCGTTGATATCGCCGATGGCCAGCACCAACGGGTCGCCCAACGAGGCGTTGGGGGTCGGGAAGAACAGCGGCAGCTCGGCGTACACGTTGCCGCTCGCCACGAAGTTGAGCTGCCCGAGCGCTTCGAACAGGCCGTACCGGCCGTCGTCGTTGCCGCCATCGGTGGTGTCGTCGTCGGGCTTGAGCGTGACGTTGAACGTGAGGGGTTTGTATTCAACCTCTTGGTCTTCCGTGCTTTCGTTCTCTG
>JBCDCH010000130.1 GCA_039182125.1 Planctomycetota bacterium | reverse complement strand
TTGCAATGGAGCCGGGGGGAATCGAACCCCCGTGCCGTGACGGTCGGTCCGACGCATCTACGCGTGTAGTCGATGGTTTGATCTCAACCCTTTGGCGGGCATCGACACCCTCCGCCGGGTCCAGCCTCCGGTATTGTCTCGCCGCTTCACCCCCGGAGACACCGGGAGTCGGCCAGCCTGCTGATCGTTGAACCCCCCGCCAGCAGGCGTCACAGGGGATTCAGGCGGCCTGTATCAGGCTGCCAGAGCAAACTGCGGTTCGGCAGTTATCAAGTGTTGCATGGTGTTTAACGAGGCCTCCATGCACCTCGACGCGCAACGCCGAGCCTGAAATCGCCCGGTCGAAACCACATCGGCCCCAGATATCAAAAAGCTTGCCGGCTTCCCAGCGACAGTTATTCTACGTCTGCATCCTGCTCCGAGTTCTACGCTCCGCAGAACCGCTACAACGACCGTCGACGCCAGACCGCCAACACGCCTGTGCTCGCCAGCAGCGCAAGCGAACCGGGCGACGGGATCGGGCGGAGAAGGACGAACTCGGCCGGTTGGCCAGCACCATCGAAGACCGCGAGGATCTCGCCTTCGGTCGAGATAGAGAGACCGCGGCTGATCGTTTCCTGGGTCGTGAACGCTTTGTCGACAAGATCGTCCAACAAGAACAACTCACCGTCCAGCCAGAGCGACCCACGCCGCAGCGGAGGCGTGTCCGTCCACGTCCAGAAGCGGTCATCGAAGTGCGTTCCTACGGCCATGCCGTTCAGATCAGCGTCGCTGATAACTGCATTGAAAACCGCCTGCGGCACGTTGTATACGGTTGATTCACCGTTGATATATGTGACAAACGTGTCCGTTCGTGGATCCCCGCTGATGTAGTTGACGTCGATCACCGGCACGCCATGCGAAGATGTGGATTCCAGGGGCAAAACAAAATCGAACGGTTCATACGGTACAGGGACCTCTTCACGTGTCCCATTGATGCTCCACAACGAGGACCGAAGCCCGTTGTCGGAGGCAAAGAAGCGACCGTCGTTGGTGATGCCGTGGAGCGAGCGATTGTCCGAGCCCGGGATCAACGTTGACTTACTGTCGTTGAACACGAGAATTCCGTTGGAAAAGCCCGTCGGGTCCTTCTCGGTGTAATCGATCGCGGCGATCGTGCCGTTGATCCCGAGACTGACCTGTTCGAGTCGTGACCCTTCAAATGGTGACCAGGCTTCGTTCATCCTGCCGTCGCGCGTGATGGCGAGCCGGTGATCGCGCTTGGATGCATCGAGCCCTTCAAACAAGAACCAGTCGCCACGGAACCCGGCAGCACGCGGCCGCGATGGGCTGAGCGAGGCGAAATCGAAGACCTCGATGCCCGTCGCCGTCAACGCTCCGTACTCCCAGCCGCCCTCATGATGCTCGCGGATCCCGATCAAACTTGCCCCGCCGCCGAAGCCGAGCGGCTCAAACCCGGTCTCTCCAAACGGATCGCGGACCATCTCAAACATCGGCATCTGCGCGCCCGCTACGCATGCACTCAGCATCACTGCAAGCATCGTCATCTTCTGCATGTCTCGCTCCCAAGGCGGTGTGCCATCCGGCCAAAGCGGCTCTCGACCTGCAACAGATATCGGCTGCTTTCCAGCGCCTCCAAACGAAAACGCCCGGCACGGGGCCGGGCGTTGAAGAATCTTGCACTGTTCGGCGGGATCAGCCCTGCTTTACGGCCCCGTCGATGTGCACATCCATCTGCGGGTACGGGATGCCGATGTTGGCTTCATCGAGCGCGACCTTGATGTTCCGCGTTAGCCGCTCCTTGACGGCCCAGTAGTCGCCGGCGTTGCACCACACGCGGACGGCCCAGTCGATGCTCGAGCCGCCGAGCTCGCTGAGGTAGACGACCGCGCCGGGGTCGGCCAGCCCGCCCTCGACCTCACCGGCCACGCGCTCGAGCACGCGGCGGGTCTCGTCGATATCAGCCGGGTAATCCGTGCCGACCGCCACATCGCACCGCCGCGTCGGGTGGTGGGTGATGTTCTCGATCGTGCCGCCGAAGATCTCGGAGTTTGGCACCATGATGCGGCGGTTGTCGGGCGTGTCGAAGATAGTCGTGAAGAGCTCGATCGACTCGACCTTGCCCGTGGTGCCGCCCGCGCTGACGACATCGCCGACCTTGAACGGCCGGAAGATCAGCAGCATAATGCCCGCCGAGAAGTTGCCGAGCAGACCCGACAGCGCAAGACCGATCGCGAAACCGGCCGCCGCGATCACAGCCGCGAAGCTCGTCGTGTCGACTCCGAGCGTGCTCAGGATCGCCAGGCCGCCGAGGATCATCACGATGTACTTGGCCATGTTGCCGAAGAACCGCGCGAGCGTCTCGTCGACCTTGGCCTTCCGCGTCACGCCCAGCACAATCCTCCGGACCCAGCCGGAGATGATCAACACGGCGATGATCAGCACAATGGCTTTGACGATCGGCAGCCCGACCGCTGTCCATGCGAACATCAGGTCGTCACTCGAGATGTCGCCATCGGTGAACCGCGAGATCGCGCCCTCCATGGCCTCGTTGACCGGCGCGGCTTCCTCGGCCGCCGCGGCGCTTTCGACGGCCTCGGCCGCGTCTTCAACCGCTGCCGCAGCGTCCTCGACCGTTCCGTCCGCCCCGGTTTCGGGCTGAGCCTCCATCCAGGCGGCGTATTCATTGATCAGCATCGTGTTCATCCCCATCTTTTGAACCGAGTATCTGGTACTGTCCCCTGCGGGCCGCCATGGTAACGGGCGACCACCGCGTCATCCACCCGCAAGCGAGACCCGGTGCGGTTATGAACATCTGCCTGATCGTCCCCGCAGCCGGCGCCTCGACGCGGTACCGGTCCGCCGGCGGCACCACCGACAAGCTCGCCGCGCTGATCGGGGACCGCTCGGTGCTGGGTCACGCGCTCGCGCGGGTCGCCGACGGCCTGCACGTGAGCAGCGTCATTGTCGCGGGGCCGCACGACGCGGCCGAGCGACGCCGATTTCTCCAGTCGCACGCCGCAGCGGTGCAACACATCGGCGCCACGGTCTGCCCAGGTGGTCCCCGCGATCGTTGGCAGTCGGTTCGGCACGCGATCGGATGTGTGCCCGCGGAGGCGACGCACATCGCCGTGCACGACGGCGCCCGCCCGCTGCCGCCTGCCGACATGCTTGATCGTCTGCGCATCGCCGCGGAGACGCACCGTGCGGTCGTGCCCGCGATCGCCGCGTCCGACACGCTGCGCAGAGCAGGCCCGGAGGACGGATCGGGCGTTCGCATCGCGACCGCCGAGCTCTCGCGTGAAAATGTTGTGCTTGTTCAGACCCCGCAGCTCTTCGAGGCCAACCTGCTGCGACGAGCATACGAGCAGCCAGACCCGGTCAGCACGGACGACGCCGGCCTGGTCGCCAGACTCGGCGAGCCGATCGCGATCGTCGCGGGCGATCTTCGCAACCTCAAGATCACACGGCCGGAGGATCTCACGCTCGCGAAAGCGCTCGCGATCGCTGAGCCATCAAGCTAACATGGAAGCCGCGGCCCGGCGCACCGGTCTGCATCCGGTTCGATTTCATTCGCGTCGGCCGCGCGGCATCGGCTTCG
>JBCDCH010000129.1 GCA_039182125.1 Planctomycetota bacterium | reverse complement strand
GTGTACTCTGGGGCCGAGAGAGAAGTTTTGAAAACAGAGTTGTTTTCATAGAGAGCCACAAACTTGGAGAGAACCGATGAAGACCACGGCATTGGCTGTTGCGATCACGACAGTTGCTGGAACAGCATCGTCGCAGGACGTTCTGCTTGGCAATCTACCTGATACGTTCGGCACGGGCGGGTCTGTTGGACTCACAGAAACCCGGTCGAAGGCGGTTTCTTTCACCATCCCGGCTGGCCCGGGGTTCACGTTCGACGCACTGACGCTTGCGCTCGCGTCGTTTGAGGTCGGTGATACGGCGTTCGGACAGATCCGCGCATCCGACGGCACGAACAACCCGACCGAGACGGTTCTGTCGACGGTCTTCTATGATGGCGACGGCTCGGTCGGAACGCAGACGAACTCGCCCGATACACCATTCAGCTTCGTCGGCGGCGAGACCTACTGGCTCGTGGTCGGCAGCCTCCCCTCGGGCAGCAGCATCACCTGGTCACGCGCCCAGCCGGACATCACCCCCGCTGGGCTGGCAGACTTCGGCGAGTACCGATTCCGCGCGAGCACGACGTGGGGCAGCTCGTCGCAGTTCAACAATTTTGTGATCGAGGGCACGCTTGTCCCCGCACCGGCATCGGCCGGCCTGCTGGGTCTGGCGGGTCTGGCCGCGGCTCGCCGTCGACGCTGATTCGTTCTTACCCAGATCGTACCGAAAGCGGGGCCCGAGCGGCCCCGTTTTTTTCAGCCTCGATCTTCTACTTTCGAACGCCGCCGAAACGGATCCAGAGCAGCCGTGCTCTTGGGCCGCCGGCGTCGACGGCGTAGCCCGAGATTTTCTCGGCTCGCTCAACGGACAAGATCGCATCGGGCATGCTGGCTCGGATCCGCTCGAGAAGGTTGCCCACCTGCTTGCGGTGGACGATCCGGAAGCCGTTCGCGAGTTTATTCTCGATGGTTATGCCGACGGGTGTGCCCGTGGCAAACCCGCCGGCGAAGGCGACGATCGCCGCCGGGTTGTCCGGATGCTTGACCACGCCACCGACAGCAACGACCCAGATCATGACCTCGAGGAACCACAGCGTCGCCGAGGCGAAGCGGTGTTCCGAGATAACCATGATCATCCGGAGCGTGCCGAGCGACACGTCGAAGATCCGTGCAATGAAAACCAGCAGCGGGATCAGCCAAACAGAATGTCCGCCAAATTCGGGCATACGGGGTTTTCTCTGGACGGAGGAATATTTGCCTGTCAGTCGGCCCGCGCTTCATGCTCAAGCAGGATGCGTCGTACCTCGCGGATCGCGAGTGGGTGCTCGTGCGCGTTGTGGCCGGCGTCGATAACCAGTTCGGACGCAGCCCCGTCGATCAGGGCACTCTGGAGCGTCACGATGCCGTCCGAGCCGTCACCGTTGCGATTTCCGGCAATGGTGTGGTAGGGCACGGCGTCGCGGATCGGCAAGTTCGCATACGCGAGCAGGTGCGGCGAATCGGCACGAAGATCGTCGATACTCGACGGCACACCCTGCCAGAGCTGGTACGCGTTGTCCCGTGGCAAGCGGTCGCGTTCGGTGTCGAACCACCGGTCGACGGCGTTGAGGTCATCGGAGAGCCTGACGAGCGAGTCGCCCAGCCGTCCGAGCCACGACGAGGCGATCGAGCTCCCGCCGTGGGGGGTGGCGATGAAGATCGCACGGGCAATACGGGGGTCCGCGTTGTAGAAGAAGACGGTTCCGAGGTGCTCGCGGACGTCCTGCGGCATCGGCACATCACCGAATGGCTCCGGGTGCAGCGAATCCCAGAGCACATCGCCGCTGTCCTGAAGCTGCGCCTTGATCAGCAACCCGCCCATGCTGTGGCCCACGAGCACCATGCGGTCCATCGCCCGCGATTCGCGGTACGGATCGAGCGTATGCCGTGCGTTGCCGAGCGAGTCTCGCAGGAAGGACGCTGATCTGGGGATCGGCAGGCCAGAGGGATAGAGGAACATCCAGAACTGGTACCGCTCGCGGAGGACCGGATCGGAGCGGAGGTCGTTGAGCATGTCCCGCCAGGTCGCCGGGCTGGACCGGAGGCCGTGGACGAGCACAACGGGGATCTTGGTCGGGTCGTACGGCTCGTGCAGATAGATCCCGATGCGGTTCTCGCGGTCGCGCGCATCGAACATGCCGGTCTGTCCTTCGCCGACGAGCCGAGCACGGGCGAAGAGCGTGGCGATGGGCGCGGTGACATCGACCGAGAGCCTCAGCATGGAGCCGCGGTACTCGACGGCCCGGACCCGGTCGGTGTTCCAGAGATCGATCGCTGTCGGTATCGATCCATTTGCATGGGGCTCACCGAACCGCATCGTGACCGTGGCCGGTGCCATGATGCCCTCGGGCGGGATCAGCGGCTCGGTGCGTGGCGGCTCGGCAGCGGCCTGCTCGCGGACGGCGGTGACCGGTGCGCCGAAAGCCCGGACCCGGAAGTGGTGCCGCATGCCTGCGACTTCGATACCGTCGGTCGGGGTCAGCCTGTCGAAGAGGCCCGCGGGATACCGCATGCCGCGGGCCGGCGGGACGAGCGAGAGTTCAAAAGCGCCGCCCCGGCCCGTGAGTGTTTCGGTGCTGCCGGCTCCGGTCAGCCAGAGCTGGTCTGAGAGGTCGACAGCGCGGGCGACGGCTCGCCGGTACAGGCTGGCCGCGAAGGCGGACCGTGAATCGAGCAGGCCCAGGTCGCCGTCGATCGCGCGCTCGAGAAGGCGTTGTGCCTCGTGCGCGCAGGCCAGATAGAGCGTGGCGTCTTGCGGTGAAGCCTCGATCGCCGCGTCGAGCAGCAGCTCGGATGCGGCAAGCCTCCAATTCGCGTCGGGCTCGTCCTCCGCGAGTTCGCGCAGACGCTCGACAGCGCTGAGCGGGTCGTCCTCGGCCAGCGAGGTGAGCAGCACCCTGTCGAGTGCGTCGGCGGTGAAGCCGCTGAGTTGGGTTGAGGTCAGCCGCGTGCGGAGCTCGTCGCGGAGTGCTGCACCCGGCTCGCGCTCGGAGAGACGAACGTCGTTCGCGCAACCGATGACACCGAGCATGATCGAAGACGCGGTGAGCATTGCAACGAATCGCCTCATCTCGGGTGCTCCCAGATTTCGGCGCACGCCACACCACGCTACTCGATCATCGGCCAAGACTCACCATGCGTGAAGCGGCTGCCCGTCCCTCCGATGATTTGCGCACGCATGCACACGGATGTCGCAGCGTAGCCGGACTTCCTGTGCCTGAGAACCGTGCTTGTCAGCTGTGGCGGCTATCTTGGTTGTGGTTTGATGGTGTTGCTGGCGCGGCAGCGACTGCCAGCTCGCGCCGACGTCGCGCTGCGGCGAATACGAGTGGGCCGGCCAGAGCGAGGCTGCCGGGCGACGGGATCGGCTCGAACAGGCCGCTGATGAAGAAGCCGCTGACGAAGGTCGGCTCGGTGCCGGTGGCTTCGAAGGTGATCTCGATCGAGCCGTTTGCGTCGGCCGCGATGTCACCAAAGGCGAAGAGGGTTCCGGTGCCGGCGGGCCCGGTGGCGGCGGGGAAGAAGTCGATCGTCGTGTCGCCGACGGTCGCGGCGCCGCTGTTGCTGTCGCCGATGCCCGGCAGCGTGTTCGAGCTGAACGACGCGATCGTAAACAGCGCGCCGGGAGTCAGCCCGGCGTAGGCGAATGTGACCGAGGTGCCCGGCGCAAACTCGAAGAAATCCGCGGCAACCGAGGTCGCCGCGACGCCGTCAAACGTGTCGTCGCCGTTGGCCGAGCCATTGCCGATGAAGCCGTCGCCGACGATGTCGACGATCGAGAGCGTGACGTTTGTCTCCGCGCCGGCATCGGCGCCGAGGCTGACAAACAGGCTCGGCCCATCGGGATTGACCGCCAGCGGCACACCCACGCCGGTCT
>JBCDCH010000128.1 GCA_039182125.1 Planctomycetota bacterium | reverse complement strand
CGGCCCGCCGTCAATTTTCACCTGCTTCAAATTGCCGCATGCGACCGGTCGTCATCGGGTCGATTCCTAAACTGTCCCACTGCCATGGCTCTGCTCAACGCGCTATTCCAACGCACGCTCAACAGCGTCCGGTTCGGCATTTTCATCATGGCCTGTCTCGGCGTGTACATCGCCGTCGGCAGCGGCATCCCGGAGGTCCGCGAGTTCTTCGAGATGAACGAGATGGAGTTCTTCAACTGGTGGCCGATGCCGCTGATGGCCTTCCTCCTGATCGCCAACCTGACGTTCGTTACGTTCAACCGCATTCCGTTCACTCCGCCGCGATATGGCGTGTGGATGATCCACGCGGGCATCGTGATCCTCACACTTGGCCTGATGGCGTACTTCAGCCAGAAGGTCGAGGGTCTGACGATGATCCGGCAGGGCCAGCCGCCCAAACAGTACTTCTATGACGCTTTCGAGCGGGCGTTGTATGTCCGGGCGGGCAGTCGGTCGGCCGAGCCGGTGCCGTTGCCGGACTTGCCGCGGTTCGACGAATCGCCAGATTATGTCGGCGACAAGCTGATGCCGGCGATTCGCTCTTACGATCCCGAACAGCGTGCCGGCGTTCCGACGCCGATCCACGAATCGCTCGGCCTCGACGAGCCGGTCACGCTGCAGGTCGTCGGTTACTACCCGTACGCCGCCGTCGATCCGCAATACACGATCGGCCATGACGACGGTGACACCGCCCTAAAAGTCACCCACCGCCACCACGATCACGGCCCCGAGGGTCATGTCGAAGGCGAACCCGAGCCTGAAGCTGACATCACGTGGATGGTCGCGTCCCGGCCGGGTGCCGACCAGATGTTGCTCCACGACATCGAGTTTCGTCACATCGACCGCATCGATCTCGAGCCGGACCAGCTTTTGCGCGCGGCGGAGGACACGCACCGATTTCGCATTACGGTCGATGGGCAGACCGAGGAGTTCGGCCTGGTGCCCGGCGGTTCGGCCGAGGCGTTCGGCTATGCGTTCGTCGCCGAGCGGTTCTGGCCGCGCTGGACCGCGATCGACGGCTCGACGACCGACGCGTTCAGCCTGCGCGTGACAACGCCCGACGGCCAGACGTTCCGGCGGATGGTGCTCGACGGGCGAGACGTGCAGACCGACTTCGTGATCGGTGCCGAGGGTGCCGGGCCGATGGGCGCGCGTCAGCCCGAGCCGCTCGATGTGGGGTTGGACATCAACTACCGCTTCCTCGACGGTCTGCGGCTTTGGCCACGGATCGGCAAGATGCTGCAGCGGGCCCAGCGGGAGACGTTCCTGACCACCCCGGTCGGCGGCATCCATCGCCTGACCACGTTCTCCGACGCACCGCCGGAGTTGCAGACCTATGACGATGTCCTGCAGATGGGCGACATCACGATGGAACGGTTCGACGGCGTTCGGCGGACCGATCGCATCGTGATCGTGCCCCCGGAGCAGCGTGAGCGTGACGCGGGCCGGGCGGGTGCGTTCCAGGTGGTGCAGGTCAGGGTCGCCAGCGGAGATTTTGAAACGACGGTGGTCGTGCCGTTCATGCAGTTCGTTTACGAGTATGGCTGGACCGGGCCGGTCGTGGACATCCCGGGGGCGAGCCAGCCGATCCGCATTCAGATGGGCAACTATGCCCGGCCAATGCCGGTCGCGGTCGCATTGGAGAAGTTCGAGGCAGTCCCATACCCCGGCGGTATCGCGCAGGCCGGGTTCACCATGCGGGACTTTCGCTCGACGCTCGACATCGTTCAGCCGGCCACCGGCGAGATCACCGAGGGCGTCGCCAGCATGAACAGCCCGGTCTACGTCCGCGACGAATCGATTCCGCTCATCGGCCAGTCTTGGCTGCTCTATCAGGCGTCGTGGAACCCCGAGGACCAAACCTACACGGTCCTCGGCGTGGGTAATCGGCCGGGGGTGTACACGATGATCATCGGCAGCGTGCTGATGTTCATCGGGCTGATGTGGGCGTTTTACCTGAAGCCGGTACTCATCCGGCGGGCCAAGCAGGCGGCGCTGGCCAAGCACGCGGCAGGGCGGAAGCCGACCGCCGTTCCGGACATGGTTCCTGCCTGACGGCGCGCCCGAGTCGCCGGCGAATCTCGGCCGATTAACCCGGCGACTTCACGCATTTCGTGCAATCGGCCCTATCGGACGCAAAATACATCGTCGCGCAGTCCGGTGTCGTTTGCAGCCCAAACGGGGTTGCGATACATTCCGCGACCGACCGCTGGTTTCGGTGGGTTGTCAACGTCCCAAAGGATGTAGCTTCCCAGTACTACCGACAAACACCGGCTGTCTTGGGAACCGTCGGGACGCAACCGCGTCCAACCCGGACGCGGAGGCGTTCGAGTCATGGCGGAAACCACGGCACGGATGCCGAGCAGTTGGACGCGTCGGCCCGCAATGGGCCAAACAGTGAACGACGTGTATCACGAACGAACCACCCCTGCACCCGGCCAACGACCAACGACGACCCCCACACCATCCGGCAAGCATGTCGCGGGCACCGCGAACCTCTTTGATGCGACCTTATTTGACCCGAGGAACGACCATGACGTTTGAGCCCGCTTCCAATCAGCCGAACACACCGTCCACCATGAACCCGATGACCGACAACGACGCGCCGCAGAACGTTTCCCCCGCATCGACCGACCGTGGCCCGGCCGGCCGTTCCCGCCTGGCTCTTGCCGCGGCACTGGTGCTTCCGGCGATCACGGCCGGCACTGTCCTGGCCGAGACCGCGGTGGATGCCCCCGCCGCCGACGAGCCCATGGGCGATGCCCAGTTGGTCGGGTACATGACCCAGAACCTCAGCGGCCCCGAGTTGCTGGAGTCCGCCGCCGGCGACATGCGGGCCGGTCGTTACGAGGAAGCCCTCGCAAAGCTCCAGCAGATCGACCCCGCAAGCCTCTCGGGCAGCGAGGCCGCGAGCTACAACGCGATGGTTGATGAAGCCGGCACCGCCGCCCGTGAGCGCCGCGTCGCCCGTGCCCAGTTCGAGGCCGGCGAGCAAGCCCAGGCCGACGGCGACCTGCCCGCTGCCGCAACCGCCTACTACGCCGCCCAGCAGAACGCCTTCGCCGACGCCGGCACCCGGGCCAAAGCCCGCGAGGAGTTCGCCCTCGTTGGCGAGAAGCTCAAGGCCCAGGTCGATGCCAAAAGCCTCTACCAGACGGCCAAGCGCGAGTACAACGACGGTTCGTACGACGCGGCCCGTCCGAAGCTCATCGTTCTTGAAGCCATCGGCTTCCGGGCACCGGCCTTCCAGTCCAGCCCGCGGGTGATTCTCGGCAAGATCGAGCGGGCGGCCGGTCCGGTCGTTGTTGCGGTGGACATGCCCGAGACTGCCGTGCCGGCGATGGCCGATGAGTCGGTCGAGACGCCGTCCGTGGAAACACCCGCCGAGGTCGCCGATGCATCCGTGACCGAATCGACGGAGATGGCCGAGTCCGCCTCGGCAACGACGGTGGCCGCGACGGAAAACTCCGCCGACGCCATCGCCGCTTACGAGTTGGGCATGCGTCAATACCGGGCCAAGGACTACGACTCGGCCAAGGCATCGATGGCACGTGCCCAGGAGCTCGGTTACACGCCCGGCGCTTTCGAAGACAGCCCCGAGAAGGTTCTCGAGCGGATCGCATCGCTGCAGGCCGGTGGTTCGGCTGCCGGTACCACGGTTGCCGCGCAGGAAGAAGTCGAGTTCGTCCCCGCGACCGACGCCAGTACCCAACCCGACGTCGCCGCGACGTTGCCGGCCAACGATCTTGAATCCGCCGCTCGTGCCGAGCAGCTCAAGCGTGCCCAAGACGCGGCCAAGGCCGACGCGCTCGTGGCCGAAGCTCGCCAAGCTGAGTCCGCCGGCGAACTCGCCCGGGCGACCGAGCTCTACAACGAAGCCCTCGGCTTCAACCCCGGCAACCGTGCCGCCAACGAAGGCCGAAACCGCATGATCGGTGCCCGTGGCCTCGATCCGCGGCAGGAATCGCTCATCACCAAGTTCGAAAAGGAGGTCGAAGCCGAGCGGCAAGCGATCCAATACCAGATCGCCAACGCGATCACCGAGGCCCAGGCCTCCCTGGACGGCAACGACTTCAACTCGGCTCGCAACTCGATCCAGCAAGCCCGGCTCCAGCGCAATCTCAACCCGCTGATCTTCACGGACGCCGAGCTCG
>JBCDCH010000127.1 GCA_039182125.1 Planctomycetota bacterium | reverse complement strand
CGCTACCCGCACTGGAAATGGGGCGCCGAGTACGACCGCATGTCCAAGCGCGACGCCTACGGCCTCGGCCGCATCTACGAGATGGTCATCAACAACGACCCGTGCTACGCCTACCTGCAAGAGTCCAACAGCGTCACGGATCAAAAACTGGTCATGGCGCATGTTTACGGCCACGCCGACTTCTTCAAGCACAACGTCTGGTTCAGCAAAACCGATCGCAAGATGATGGACACGATGGCAAACCATGCCACCCGAGTCCGCCGGCACATCGAGAACCACGGCCACGCCCGCGTCGAACGCTTCATCGACCGCTGCCTCTCGATCGAGCACCTGATCGACCCGCATTCTGTTTTCGTCAAGCGCGAGGGAACATCAAACGACCAATCGCCCTTCGAGCCGAGCAGGATGCCGGCCAAGGACTACATGGACCCGTTCGTCAACCCGCAGTCGGAGATCGACGCGCAGAAAGCGGCGCACGAAGCCAAGTCAGAAGCCGACAAGTCGCGATTCCCGAGCGAGCCGACGAAAGACGTCCTGCTCTTCCTCATACGCAACGCCAAGCTCGAAGACTGGCAGGCCGACATCCTCGGCATCATCCGCAGCGAAGCGTACTACTACGCGCCGCAGGCGCAGACCAAGGTCATGAACGAGGGCTGGGCGACCTATTGGCACAGCAAGCTGATGACCAACCACTTCCTGGAGTCGTCGGAGATCATCCACTACGCCGACCAGCACTCGGGCGTGGTGCACATGGCCCCCGGCGGCTTCAACCCGTACAAGATCGGCGTCGAGCTGTTCAAAGACATCGAGCGACGCTGGGACCGCGGCCAGCACGGCCACGCCTACGACCGGCTCGACGACCTCGGCGCCAAGAAAGCCCACGACGACGGCAGCATGGCCTGCCGCGACAAGATCTTCCAGATCCGAACGATCTACAACGATGTCAACTTCATCGACGAGTTCCTCACCCCCGAGTTTGTCGACAAGCACAAAATGTACCAAACGGGTCGAGACCCGCGGACGGGTGAGGTCAAGATTGTCAGCCGCGACTTCGGCCGCGTCAAACAAACGCTGCTCTACAAGCTGACCAACATGGGCCAGCCGATGATGTATGTAGCCGACGCGAACTACGGCAACCGCGGCGAGTTGTATCTGGCCAACAAGTGGAACGGGCTGGAGGTCGACATCGCCGCGGCCATGCCCGTGCTCCAGAACCTGTGCGCGATCTGGGGCCGGCCGGTGCACCTGCAGGCGCGGGTGCAGGACGACATGTGGCTCTACAGCTGCGCTTCACCAGACGGAGATCCCGCGGTCACCGACGACGGCCCGATCACACGGCAGCAGATCACCGACGGCACCCCGCCGCCGGCGAACATCGTCGGCTGATCAGGGCGCGTTCGGAGCATTTTGGACCGCCTCGCGGGCGCCTCGCATCGCATCCTCGGCGTTGTCACGTTGCAGCTCCGCCGCGTCTGCAGCCCGGTGCGCGGCCTGGGCGTTCGCGCGGTCTGTATCCGGGTCCGCGGCGGTCCGGGCGGCGGCGAGCGCCCGCTCCGCTTCCAGAAGTGCCGAGCGTGCTTCGCTGAGCCGCGCTTCGACAACACTCTGCGTCTGCGGCTCTGCAGCCTGCACGAGTGCCTCGAGTTCTGTGACTATCGCACGTGTTCGTGCTCGCGCCTGCTCCGCGCGTTGAACCGATTCTTCGATCTGCTTCGCATCGGCAGGGGTCGGGAGCCCGAGCGCCGAGCGTGCCGAGTCCAGATCTCTGACGCTCCGCCGCGGAGAGTACAGCCACGCGCTTGCACGAGACTTCTGCACCGCGTCCTCATCGTTGCTGAGAATAACGGCTTCGCCGGTGTCAGCCCTCGCAAGGGTCACCTCAAGATGCCGGATCAACCTCTTGAAGCGAGTATCGTGGGCGGTTGGGTCGTCGAGCCAATCAAGAAGTACCCGGCGGAGACCCTCGGTCTGCTGCGCTTCGCCGGCGTTCGCTGCCCGGAGCTCACGCTCGGATTCCTTTGCCGCGGCTGCGGCGTCTTCCGAGAGCTGCGTGATCGCCGACACGAGCGAGCCAGACTCGAAATAGTCCACCAGGACCACATCGGCCTCGCCCTTGGTCTCGTACCCGCTGGCGTTGAGCTGTCTGATGATGGCGGCACGCTTTGTGTTCGCCTGCGCTTTCATCTGATTCAAAATCGCGAAGCTCGTTTGGTTCTGCAGGAACTGCTCCGACAGCGACTCCTCGATGCCAAGCACCGCCGTCGTGATCGCAGCAAGAATGGTCTTCGATGTCTCCCCGCCGACGATCGTCGTCGCGAGCGCAAGCCCGATCTCTGTCACGTCAAACAGCGTCTTGCCCGAAGCGATCCGGAAGTAAATCGACGCGTTGTAAGCCGAGTGGTATGCAAAAATAACATCGAGATAGTGACGGACGTACACCTCGACCTTATCCGCGGAACCGAGCTCGTCACATTTGTACGGAAGATGCGTTCCCTCACTCGCTCCACCGGCCTTGTAGCCCATAAACCGATCGAGCTGAGCCTGCCAGTTGGTTCGTTCGCGGAACCACCCCGGCCGCCCCGCGCGATAGAGCACGACCGCGGGGTCCTTGACCGAATAGAAACTCCGTGATTTAAGATTGCACCCGCTCCCGGCACCCACAAAGCACACGCACACACCGAGCAGCGCTGCGCACAGCAGCCGCGACGACAATCCCCACACCATGACAGCCCCCTCGAGAACCGCAGCGGCCCACGCTCAGAGCGAACACGGTCAACCACCCCGCGGTGCGCGGAGCATACCTGAACCCGATCGCCACGCACGCATCGAGTCCCACGCATCGGCACCCCCCCTCCAAATGGGGCGTGCGACGACGGCCCGGTCCGAGCCATACACCGGGTCCTTCGAGCCGCCGATTGCCACCAACGAACCGGGACGAGACGCAAGAAGCAGCGGCCGTTCCCACCCCGGAGTGACCCGGCCGCAGTCGGCCTGCTCCCGTGCCGATCGGACAGCCTCTGCCGCTTGTCCCGCCTGCGAGGGTGCCCCCCGCCGGTCGGGCGGGTGGATCACTCGCCGCCGCGTTGTTTGTATCGCACAATGGAGTGCCGGCGGGAGCGACCCGAGCCCCGCCCCACAACCCATGCCCCCGCCCGGGGGCGGCCGCTGGAACTCGCGAGGGTCGGCGGCCGCCCCCTCGCCCATTGATGCCCGACCCCCTACCGGCACCCGGCCGTGTAGCCGACGACCCAGGCGAAGAAGTCCGAGCCGTCGCAGGCGTTGTCGCCGTTCTGGTCGCAGCGGATGTGCTTGGTGTTGAAGCGGGCGACCCACTCGGTGAAATCGTCTGGCAGCAGCAGACCGTCAAAGTTCACATCCGCCGGGCACGGCTCGAGCGTCAGCACGCCAATATCGACCCGGCCCTGCGGCCAGTCCGGATCGCCGAACCGGTTGACCTGACAGGTGAAAACCCGACCGTCGGCCGACATACGGGTCACTCCCAAAAACACCCATCCCGCGAGGTCGACGCCCCGGTTGGTTGCATACTGGATCAGATCGATCGGCCCCTCGCGGTCGACCCAGAGCGCCGGCACAAAGCTCGTCGTACCACCGAGGATGAAGCGTCCGTCGTCAGAAAGTAACAACGCGCCGGCCGAATCACCGGGCACCGCCGTCGGCAGGATGAACTCGCCCTCGCGCGTCCAGACCACGGCTTCGTTGACAGGAAAACCCTGGTCGTTGAAACCGATCCGCCGCGAACCCACGATTATCGTACCTGTCGGATCGATCGCTCCGCTCGGACCCCACGCGAGTTCTTCGTACCCGCCGTCCGGTGTGTACAGATAGGGATGCGGATGGTCGTCGGACATGACATACAGCCGACCGTCCTCAAGGATCTGACGCGCCCGCCAGCGCGGCTGTTCCTCGTTGGGCAGCACAGGCGGCGCAATGACCAGTCCGCCGTCCGGCGACCAGGACGCGGGCAGAAACGCGTCATCGAGGCTGCCGGTCCGATCGATGATCAGAGCGCTGCCAGCCGCCACCGGCTCGTTCGAGATCGCACTGAGCCCGACACGGAGACCGCTCGGCGGGCGACCGACCGATACGGATTCACCCGTGCTCGCAAACCAGACCCACGCGTCGGTCCCACCCCCGACGACCGACTGCCCGTCCGGAGAGATGGCCCCCGCCGCCAGATTGGTCACGCCCGGCGGCCCGGGAATCGGCAGGATACCGGTCTCACGAGTCCATCGAAATGGTCCGCCCGCGAAGCCGGCCGACGCGAAGCCGATCACGGTTTCGCCGTCGGCAGAGACCCGTTGACTCGAAATCACATTGACTTCTCCTGGCCCCGACCCAAAGGACAGAAACCCGCTCTGCGCGGCTGCCGACTGCCCGAGTGCTGCCACGCCGAGCCCGATGCTGATGATGTGT
>JBCDCH010000126.1 GCA_039182125.1 Planctomycetota bacterium | reverse complement strand
GGCACCTGTACGGCTTTTCAAAGCCATCGATTACGGGGGTGGGCTCGGTGAAGGCACAAACCGATCTGGTGGAGCCCGCCAGCGGAGTTTCGATGAAAGCCTTGGGGCCCTACCTGACATGTACGCACAAAAGGGGAATCGTGGCGGGAAAGGTCGCACTAGTAAGGCTGGCAAACCAGCCGGTGCCACGATGACGGACAAAGATGGCAAGTTCGAGTTCAAAAACCTCGAGCCCGGGCGCTACCGGTACGAGGCAGGTGTCCAAGGGCGAGATGGGTTCCGAGCGGCAACCATCCGTCTCAAGCCGGGTGAAAAGAAAGAGCTTGAGGTAAAGCTCGTTACCCAGTAGGTGGATCTAGTAGGATCACCCCTTCAGCACCCATCCCACGAGTTGTCGTGGGGTGGGTGCTTTTCCGTAGCTGAGCATGCCGACGCGGAAGATTCTGCCGGCGAGCCAGATGACGGCGATCGTGCCAGCCAGGCTGCTGGCGACGGCGAGGAGCGTTTGCCAGAGTGGCACGCCCGGAGGTACCGCGAGGCGCACCAGGCCGATGATGCTGGCCGTGAACGGGAAGAGTCCGAGGAACGTGGAGAGCGTGCTGTTGGGATCCTCCACCACCGGCATCACAAGGCTGATCGGAACGACCAACAGCAGGATGATCGGCGTCATCAACGACTGGGCTTCCTTGATGTTGTTCACGGCCGCCCCGGCCGCGGTGAACATCGCGCCGAACAGCAGGGCGGTCAGGATCGTGAACACGACGAACCAGACGAGCGTCATCGGCGGCACGAACTGGGCGAAGCCGAAGTAGGCGGCCGTGGCGTATGCGCCGGCGACATAGACGATGCCGAGCGTGAGCGCCGTGCCGACGCCGCCGAGGAGCTTGCCCATCATGATCTCGAACGGCCGGGCGCCGCTGAGTAACACCTCGGCGATGCGTAGCTGCTTCTCCTCGATGACGTTGGTCGTCATGGGCGAGACGCCGGTCATCACGACGAGAAACATCACCGCCAGCAGCCCGATCGGCACGGCGAACGCGGCGATCAGCCGACCGCCTTTCCTTTCCTCCGCGACTTCGCCGGTCTCGGTCTTTTCGTAGAGCCCGCCGTCCTGGATGGCCATCGGCGTGGCCAGCTGCATGACCTGGCTCACGACGCCGAGGTTGATGTTGGCGTTGGCCATCCGCTTGAACTGCACGGGCTGGCGAAGCTCACGGTTGAGCAGGTTGGTGAACGTGCGGTAAGTCGGCTTGTTCGAGACGTAACGAACGACGCTCGAGTCGGTCTGAAGATTGCCGAGGATGTCCATCGCGCCCAGCGCGGCGGTCGGACTTTGGGCGGCCTCTTCGAGTTCCTTGAGGTCGTCGGGGTTGAGCTGCTTCATCTTCGGTTGCAGCAAGTCTTCGCCGACTTCCACGAACGCCAACAGCTCGCCGCTACGCACACGGTCGGAGAGATCGACGCGTTGCGTATCGAGGTCGGTCGCATCAATGCGTTCGATCACGAACTTCGGTTCGGTCTGGCGCGTGATCGGTTCGCCGTCCTCGTCTTCGCCGCTTCCGAGCACCTGAGGCTTCGCGTTGTGACGTTCGACCGCGGCCTCGATCATGTCGTAGACGGTGCCGCCGGTGTGGTCGATGATGGCGACCTTGCGGGTGCTGCCATCGCCGACGCTCTGAGCAAACTGGCCCGCGACGAAGCCGAAACCCATCAGGATCGGCATCATGATCAGGCCGACGATGAACCCCTTGGTCTTCACGGCCGCGAGGTATTCACGAACGGTAACGGTCCAGATTTTCGACATGGGTGGGTCCGGGTTACGCGGCGTCGGTTGCGGGCAGCGGGGCGGCGAGGTCTTCGACAGCGGGGGAGGCGATGCGAACGAAGATGTCCTGCAGCGATGGGCGGGCAATCTCGAAGTGACGCACGTCGCCGAGCGTGGTCAGTTGCCGCAGGATTTCCGAGCGGTCGGCGTCAACGGCGATGGCGAGCTCGCGCAGGCTGCCGTGGTCGATGATGCCGTGTACGCCGGGCAGAGCGGAGAGTTGGTCGTGGGTTGCGCCGGGCACTTCGACGCGTAACACGTCCTCGCCGTGCTCGTGCTTGATGGCGTCGAGTGTGCCGTCGAGGACTTTCTTGCCCTTGTAGATCATGAAAATCTGGTCGCACATCCGCTCGGCGGTGCTCATGTCGTGGGTGCTGAAGATCACCGTCGTCCCCGCGTCGCGCAGGGCGAAGATCGCGTCGCGGATGACGACCTGATTGACCGGGTCGAGCCCGCTGAACACTTCGTCGAGCAGCACGAGTTTGGGTTTGGGCATGGTCGTCGCGAGGAACTGCACCTTCTGGCTCATGCCCTTGGAGAGCTGCTCGACCTTCTTGTCGGCCCAGCCATCGAGGCCGATGCGGTCGAGCGCCTCGTCGATCTCGCCCTTGCTCGGCGTGTAGCCCTTCATCTTGTTCATGAACGCCAGGACCTCGCGGACCTTCATGCCCTTGTACAGGGAGCGCTCCTCGGGCAGGTAGCCGACGCGATCGTCGGGCCGGGTGCTGTGGTCGGCCCCGAGTACGCGGACGACGCCGTCGTCGGGGTGGAAGATCCGCATGATCATCCGCAGCGTGGTCGTCTTGCCCGAGCCGTTGGGCCCGATGAAGCCGTAGCAACTGCCGGCGGGCACGGAGACCGACACGTCATCGACCGCCGTGTGCGAGCCGAAACGCTTGGTTACATTCGTGAGTTCAACGTCCGATGCGTCAGCCATGGGGCGAGAAGCATACGCGGCATCGAGAAAAGTCGCACAAACCCTCGCACGTCCGGCATGGTGTTTGCCCCTCCTGCAACGACACGCAACACCTATCACGGAGACACACCATGCAGACACCCACCCAGGAACGTACCGATTTCGACGCACCGCACCTCATCGAAGATTCGGTGAAGCAAGTACCCAGCGACACCTTCATGTGGCTGGCCGGCGGTTCGATCGCGGCTTCACTGACTTTGAAACTCATGGGCCGCGAGCGTGACGCTTTGTTCGTCGGTCAGTGGGCGCCCACATTTATCGCGTTGGGCGTGTACAACAAGCTCGCCAAGCGGATGCGTAGCTGACGCTGACCATCTCAAACACCCATCCAACGCTGCAGTTCCGGTTCGAGTCGGGACTGCAGCGTTTTGTTGGCGTAGCCGACCCAGTTGATTCCGGTCAACAAATCCATCGGCCCGTCCAACGGCTTGCCGGCGACATCGGTCAGGATCACCCCCGCCATTTCGGCCACTAACCACGACGCACAGTCGTACGGGTGGCAACAAAGCCCCGCTCCCGCTCCGAGTCGCTCGTAGAAGGCGGGACGAAGGTCGGCGTTGAACCGGTCATGGCCGACGATCAACTCGTACCACTGTCCGCCGGTCGAAATGTACTGGTCGACGAAGACCGACGCCTTGGCGACATCGGCGGGGCCGAGCTGGGTGGCCATGAGTGCTTCGGTCAGTTCCGCGGCGAGGGTCATCGTGCCGGGGAAAAAACTGGCGACGCTGGCGAAGCCGTGCTCGACCGTGGTTGCCGTCGAAGGACGGATCGGTAGATCGACAACGCCTCTGTTCAGCAGGTCGTGCCTCTCGCCGCGCAGCCCGAGCTGGGTCGAGGCGGTCAACACGTCGGCCTGGCCCATCTTGCTCGTGGGTAGCTCGGTCATGGCCGCGACCTCGATGTCGCGCAGGCGGGTACCGTCGCCCTTGTCCGGTGCGACACCGCCCAAACTCCAGGCGGCCCGCTTGTCGTGCATGATGCCGCGCGTTCCGTCGATCGGATCGAGGATCACACGAATCACCGGCTCGCCATCGCCGAGTTTCACCGGCCCCTCGGTCCCGTCCTCCCGCTCGATCCCTTCGGCGATCAGCACCATCGGTTGCCGCTTCGCCCACTCCCGGCACACGTCTAGCACCGCCGGCTCTACCACCGCATCGATCGCATAGATCGTGTCCGCCGCCGTCGTTTTGTCGACGCCGGCGAGCTGCTTCCCGCGCGATGCAACGATCGCGTCGCGGACCGCCAACTGCATCTCCACGAGAAACTCCAACGCGACGTCATGATCGAAGGACGGCATGCGTCGGAAGCTAACGCTCCAGAATCACAACTCAATAGCCGCGACAGTGAGTCGTTGGCTCTCGGCTATCGTCTTGCCCTAGGTCCGTGTACCGATCTGCAGGATGACGATGACCAACAGCAGAAACAGCATGACGTGGATCGACAACGCCGTGCGATAGGTGTGCGGGAGGCGCAGGTACATCGCCTGCGCAATCGTCAGCCCGATGACCGTGAGGACGAAAGTGGCAAGTAGCGCCACGGCCAAGATGCCGAAAAAGTCCCACGCCGAACGCGGGTCGAAGAGCGTGAAGGCGATGAGCATCAGGCCGCCGATGAGGATCGGTAGCCGCATGTCGGCCCCGTAGAGCCCGGCCCGCAGGACGTGCCCGACCCCGACGCCGGCCCGCCGCAGTGTTTGCTGGAAGATCAGCAGTGCCCCGACGCAGAGCCACGGATACGCCGCGACGAACAGCACCAACGCAAGCAACCGCCAGCCGCCCTCGATCACGAGCACGTCGATCGCCTCGGCGGCTGCTTCCGGCCAGCTAACGCCGAGTTGCCCGC
>JBCDCH010000125.1 GCA_039182125.1 Planctomycetota bacterium | reverse complement strand
GACCTGCCGCCGGGGCTTTCGCAGATCGTGTCTCGGTGCCTGTCGAAAGAGCCCGGTTCTCGGTACGGGAGCTACGCCGCGCTGCGCGATGCACTGCTGCCGCTGAGTTCTGCGGTCGCGGAGCCGGCGACGCAGGCCCAGCGTACGGCCGCGGGATGGATCGACTATCTCGCGGCGTTTCTGCCGACATACGCGGCACTGATGGTGCTCGTCGGTCCGGAGTCGCTGTTCATCAGGCCGTTGTACGACTTCAGCTTTGACGCGTGGCGGTACCACCTCCTGCTGCTTGCGTCGGGGGTCGGTTACTTCACGGTCGTCGAGGGTGTTTGGGGGGCGGGGCTGGGCAAGTGGGTGATGAACCTGCGTGTGGTTGGGAGGAACGGCCGCTCGCCTGGGGTTGTGCGGGCTCTGGTGCGGATGCTGATACCGATCGGTGTGATCGAGGGGATCCGTGTTCCGCTTTCGGTCGCGTTGGCTCCTGCGGAAGCGTGGGGCGTGCTGGATGTGACACTGTTCATCGGTCTGTCGATCGCGTGCCCGTGGGTGGCGGCGCTGCTCTGGCTGACGGCGCGGCGGAGCAACGGGTTTGCGGCGTTGTGGGACCTGTCGAGCGGGACACGGGTCGTGGTTCGGCCGCGTGGATCGCGGCGGCCGGCGGCCCCGGTAGCGCCGGAGCCGGCGGAGGCTGTCGGACCGTCCCGGCGGATCGGTCCGTTTCGCGTCGAGAGTGACGTTGTGCCCGGCCGCTGGCTGTCGGGGGAGGACCAGGTGCTGAAGCGTCGGGTCTGGCTCAGGAAGCGTTCGGGCCAGGCGTTGACGGCGGCTCGGCGGTCGGTGGCGAGGCCGGGTCGGTCGCGGTGGTTGCAGGAAATCTTGGCCGATGGAGAGGCCTGGGATGTGTACGAGGCGGGTCGGGGTACGCCGCTCTCGGTTCAGACGGCGGCCGGCTCTCTGCGGTGGTCGGTCCTGCGGTTCTGGTTGCACGACGTGGCCTCGGAGCTCCGAGCCGCGGAGCGCGACGGCACGCTCGCGCCGGCGTACGGCTTTGACAATGTTTGGATCACGGACGACGGGCGGGCGGTGCTGCTGGACGAGCCATGGCCGATCGAGGGGCCGCGGCCGGGGGCGGTCTCGGTAGGGAGCGTCGGTGGGAAGCAGCGATTTCTCTCGCAGCTCGCGGACCGGGTGGATCCGCTGAGTGTTCCCCTGCACGCGCGGCCGGTGCTGGAGAACCTGCGTTCGGCGTCGTTCGAGAAGATCACGTTTGTGGCGGGGACGCTCCGCGGACTGCTGAACAAGCCGTCGGACGTGAGCCGGGGGCTCCGAGCGGCGTCGCTCTTCGTGATCCCGGGGTACGCGACGGTCGCAACGTTTCTTGGTATCGCGAGCAGTACGCCGTCGGCGTCGGATCCGGTGGTGTGGGCCGGCCGCGTGGGCATCGCGGTGTTTGTGATGATGCACTTCATCGCGTTGTCTGACATCGTGCTCGCTTTCTGGCAGAAGTCGACGGGGCTGAGCACGTTCGGGCTCGAAGCGGTGACCGGCTCGGGTTGTGCATCACGGGTCAGGCTGCTGCTCAGAGCGGGGGTGATGTGGCTGCCGGTGCTTGCGCCCAGCGGGGGGCTTGTTGCGATCGCGATCTTGAAAGGAACGTGGATCGACACGATCGCAGCGGCTCAGCTCGGGTGGGTGTTGCTGGCGGCATCGTTGGTGTATTCCATCAGCGCGCTGCTGCATCCGAACCGGGGTGTGCACGATCGGCTCGCCGGGGTGTGGGTCGGGCGCCGCTGAACCCGAAGCGTGTGCTCGTTGCAGAGTGTGCCGCGCTTCTGCGTTGTGGACATGGAGCAGCCACAGCCCGGTGAGAACCTTGGCGTCGATCAGTGTGCCGAGCTTGGATCGTTCTGCCAGCCAGGAGTGAACGGTCGGCCTGGGGGCGAGGTGGACGGTGATCCGCTCGCCCTCCACGCCGCCGCCCGCTTCCTTCCTGGAGGCTGCCCGCGCGAGAAAGAAAGTGACGGTCTCGTCGGTGAGACCGGTGGAGCTGGCGAAGCTGCCGACGGGTGTCAGTGTCGGTGCCGTGAACGCGCTGAAGTTCACCGACGAGGGAACGATCGCGGTGGGTATCCGGTCGACGGCTGCGGGCGAGGGGGGCTACCGGTTCCGCATCGATGTGGCTGATATGGGGATCGGCATGACCCCGGAGCAACTCGGGCGTGTGCAGCGGTACGACCCGTTCGTCCAGGCCGACTCGACGCACACCCGACGCTTCGGGGGGACCGGTTTCGGTCTGAGCATCTCGCGCTCGCTGAGCCGCTCGCGGTACGCGATCTATGCGACCTTGACCCTGAGCTTTTCCTTGATGCGGAACCGGTGTTTCCGTGGGGAGTTTGTCCGGTGGGCTCGGTATCTGATGTGGTACCCGATGCCCGCCGCGGCGGCAAAGCACAACTTTGGCACTCGCTGTTTCCGATTGGGCCCATGCTCTGCCATCGATGGGTACAATCCGATAGCTCAAGAGCAATCTCGGGCATGAAAATGTAGTTGGCGGTTCCGGCAAACTGCAGTCGAGAATCCGTCTAGCGGGTGTAGTTCAGTGGTAGAACGTCAGCTTCCCAAGCTGAATGTCGTCGGTTCGATCCCGATCACCCGCTTTCTCGTCGGCAAGGCTGCGCCTGTTTCCATTCCAAGGAACTGAAGAGCTTGCCGGCGTCCGATTTTGCCCTGGCTTTGCTCGACTCGCCTCCCGGTTTTGTGGCTTTTGGGGTGTCGGTCGCTGCTGTGACAGCGGTGTGCAGTACCCGTGTTTCAGGCGCTTGCGATGCGGATGCGGGGACGGTGGGTGTTGTGGCATCGGACCGCGATCGATCAGGCTGGTGATGTTTTGCCGCGGACGATGCGTCGGATCAGGCCGTAGAGCACGGGGATGAACAGCACGCCGATGAGTGTGGCCAGGGCCATGCCGCCGAAGACGGCGGTGCCGATGGATTGGCGGCCGTTGGCACCGGCGCCGGTGGCGATCAGGAGTGGGGCGGTGCCGAGGACGAACGAGAGGGCGGTCATGAGGATCGGCCGGAAGCGGAGGGTCGCCGCTTCGACGGTGGCTTGGGCGACCGGCTTGCCGCCGCGCCGGAGTTGCTCGGCGAATTCGACGATCAGGATCGCGTTTTTGCAGACCAGTGCGACCATGAGCACGAGCCCGATCTGTGTGTAGACGTTGTTGTCCAGGTCTCGCAGCAGCGTCGCGGCGAGTGCGCCGAGGATGCCGATGGGGATCGTCGCCATGATGGTGATCGGGAGCACCCAGCTCTCGTACTGGGCGGCGAGGAAAAGATAGACGAAGATGATCGAGAGCGCGAAGGCGATCGGGGCCGCGTTGCCGGCCCGTTTTTGCTGGAGGGCTGTGCCGGTCCATTCGTAGCCGAGTCCCTCGGGCAGTTCGGCTTCGGCGAGTCGTTCCATCTGTGCGAGTGCCTGTCCCGTGCTGACGCCGGCGGCGGCTTCGCCCGAGATCGAGGCGGAGGCGTAGAGGTTGTAGCGGTAGACGGTGGACGGGCCGATGACCTCGTTGACCTTGGCGATCGAGGACATCGGGAGGGTGTCGCCCTGCGCGTCGCGGAGCTCGAGGAGCAGGATATCGCTCGGGTTCTGCCGGAACTGCGGCTCGCTCTGCATGCGGACCTGGTAGACGCGGCCGAAGGCGTTGAAGTCGTTGACATAGGCGGAGCCGAGGTTGCCGGAGAGCGTGGCGAAGACCGTCTCGAGCGGGACGCCGAGACGCTGGGCTTTGACGCGGTCGATATCGACGAAGAGCTTTGGCGTGCGGACGCTGAAGGCTGTGAACGGGTTGGTGATCTGGCCGGAGTCAACGGAGCTGTCGATGATGTCGTTGGTGACGTCTTCGAGCAGATCGAGGCCGACGGCGGCCCGGTCTTGGATCTGGATCTCGAACCCGCCGGAGTTGCCGAGCCCCTGGATGGATGGGGGGCGGAAGGGGAAGATGATCGCCTCGGGCATCTCCGAGAGCTTGGCGGAGAGGCTGCCGATGATCGACTCGATCGAGGTTTCCGGGGTTGTTCGGTCTTCCCACTGATCGAGGATGATCACGCAGGTGCCGCTGTTGGGTTCGGCGGCGCCGGTGAGGAGGGAGAACCCGCCGATGGAGACGACGCCGGCGACGCCCGGTGTGTCGAGGATCTGCTGCTCGGCCTGACGCATGACCTCGTCGGTGCGTGCTTCTTTCGAGGCCGGCGGGAGCTGGACATTGACGAAGAAGTACTTCTGGTCCTCGAGGGGGATGAAGCCGGTCGGGGTCGCGCGGAGCAGGCCGAAGACGCCGGCGACCATGCCGAGGAACGCGACGACGGTGAGCAGTGAGAGCCGGAGGGACCTCCGGACGGTCCAGGTGTAGGCCGCGGTTCCGACGCCGAGCACAGCGTTGAACCAGCGGAAGAGCACGAGGGGCCTGCGGGTCTGCTTGCGGAGGAGGATGCCGCAGAGCGCCGGGCTGAGGGTGAGCGCGTTGATGCTGGACAGGACCGTTGCGATCGAGAGGGTGACACCGAACTGCCGGTAGAGCTGGCCGGTGATGCCCGGGAGCACAGCGGTGGGGATAAAGACAGCGAGGAGCACGAGGGTGGTCGCGATCACCGGGCCGGTGATCTCTTTCATGGACTTGCGAGCGGCGTCTTTGGCGTTCAGGCCTTCTTCTTCGATGAGTCGTGCAGTGTTTTCGACGACCACGATGGCGTCGTCGACGACGAT
>JBCDCH010000124.1 GCA_039182125.1 Planctomycetota bacterium | reverse complement strand
TCGAGATCATCTGCAGCTTCATGGGATTGCTCCGTTGGGGATGCCAGTGAAACGCTCGAACCCCCGGGACTATTTCGACTGTTCTTCCTCGTTTTCGAGTACCGGATAAAACTCGCCGCGCGTTTTGCGGTGATGTTCCTCGATCTCCTCGGTCGTCGGTTCGGGCTCGGCGGGCGGTGGGGGTGTTGGTTTCGGTCGGGGCTTGGGGGCACGCTCGGGAAGTGTCGGCATGCGAAGCACGCCCCGGCGCCCGAGCACGCCGCCGACCGCCAAACCGAGCACCCCCCAGCCCGCGCCGAACACGGCCAGGTTCAGCGCCGGCTCCTTCCACCACGCCTTGGCGATCGAAAGCCCCTCGCGCTGCTCGGCCATCTGGTTGAGCCAGTCGACGACGGAAAAGTCGCGCCCTTCCCCCGCAACGAACGGCGTTCGCGCGTCGATGTACTGGTTGCTCCAGGACTCCTGCACGCCTTCCACGCCGGGCTCTCGGTAGCGTTCGTATCGCTCGAAGGTCACGCGATAGATCGGCTGACCGTCGGGATCGTCGACCGCCGGATAGACGATGATGTTGCGGATACGCGGGTCGTTGGTGTTGGGCACGTTGCGGAAGACCGAGCGCATGAAACGTTGGGTTCCGATCTTTTCGCCGGGCGAGGCAGGGTCCGGGCTCGCCCACGCCATGCCGAAGAGCAGCCCGATACCCACGCCGAGCAGGCCAAGCAGCAATGCACCGAAAAGGGTATCGGCTTTGCGTTTCTGCATGGGAGACATGCTATCGAGTTCGGCCCGGTTACCATCGGTCATGCGCACCACTTTCTCCCTTGTTGTGGTCATGCTCGCCACGGTCGTTGGTTGCACCGGAACTTCGACGTACGAAGTCCGAGGGCTTGGCGTGGCCAGTAACCTCGACGCCGGTGACACGTTGACGGTCCAGCAATCAGGGTTGATGTATTCCATCGCGCGCAATGCCGCGGGTCTGAGCGTGATCGCGTTCAATGACACGGACGTGCCGGTGACGCTGGTCGAGCCGGGCTCGGTGTCGGTCGATCCGAACGGCCGTCGGCATGTTTTGATCGAGCGGACGTTGCTGCCTCGGACGAGCACACGTTTCGATCTGCCGCCCCGGGTGACCGGTGTGATCGCGGCGACCGACGAGATCGGCACGAGCCGGGCGTACGACGAGGGCGGCATTCTGCTCGGACCGCGCGGCGGGGCGACGTTGCGTCGGGACGACGAGGACGACTGGCGTTGGTTCAACGGCACCGCGCGTCTGCTGCTGATCTGGAAGCCTGACGGCGGAGAACAACTTCGGCACGAGCTGGTGTTCGACAAGCGTCTGAACTGATCCCTCATGCCGCCCCCCGCGCCGGGCCGATAACGGCTTGGTGTGGAAACGCCTGCGCAAGTCTAGAAAGCCGCCAGCCCAGCAGATGCCGAACATCCCGGCGGCGGTCGCGCCGGTGGAGCCGACCATCGAGGAGCAGTTGCTGGGGCGTGAGCCGGTCCGGCTCGACGAACCGGCTGTGCAACGTTTCCTGGCCGGCCGACGCGTGATGGTGACCGGTGCCGGCGGGTCGATCGGGTCGGAACTGTGCCGCCAGATCATGCGGTTTTGTCCGGAAACGCTCATCGCGGTCGAACGGTTCGAGAATGCGCTGTTCGAGATCGACCGCGAGTTGCGTGAGAAATGGGTCGGCGAGAGCGTCGAGCCGGTCATCGCCGACGTGACCGATAAGCACAGGATCAACGACGTTTTCGCTGATCACCGGCCGCAGGTGGTTCTGCACGCGGCCGCACACAAGCATGTACCGATGATGGAGCGGCACCCCGGCGAGGCGGTGAAGAACAACGTCTTCGGCACCCAGAACGTCGCCGAGGCATCGGCCGAGTTTGGCGTCGAGGCACTGGTATTCATCAGCACAGACAAGGCGGTCCGGCCGACGAGCGTCATGGGCGCGACCAAGCGCGTCGGCGAGATGATCGTTTGTGCGGGTGACGGTCCCCGCACATCGGTGGTGCGATTCGGCAACGTGCTCGGGTCCAACGGCAGCGTGGTTCCGATCTTCCAACGCCAGATCGACGCGGGCGGGCCGGTGACGGTGACGCATCCGGACATGCGGCGGTTTTTCATGACGATCCCCGAAGCCGCCCAGCTCGTATTGCAGGCCGGGACGATCGGGCAGGGCGGGGAGATTTTCGTGCTGGAAATGGGCGAGCCGGTGCGGATTCTCGATCTCGCCGAGGCGATGATCCGCCGGGCGGGGTTGGTGCCCGGCAGCGACATCCGCATCAAGTTCAGCGGCATCCGCCCGGGTGAAAAACTCGAGGAGGAACTCGCCGAGGACGACGAGCCGGCGCTGCCGACTCGGTGCGAGAAAATCCGCGTTCTGCGGAGCAACGGCGTCGAGCCTGCCAGCGTTGAAAAACACCTCGCCACGCTACGCCAGGTCACCAACGCGCCTGCCTCCGAGGTTGTTGCCGCACTGCGGTCGGCGGTCGCGACATACCAGCATCGGCAGGACACGCCGATGCGTCTGGCAGCGTAGAAAACGCTTTCGGTCAACGTCCGAGAATCCTCAAGCCTCGCCGCCCATCTTGCCGATCTTCCCAGAGGTCGGACGCCGGGTCCGATATTCACTGAGCTTGTTGGCGGGATGGTCCATCCCGTCTGGATCCCGAAGGGACGAAGTGGCAACCATGCGAACTGTCGCGATCATCAATCAAAAGGGCGGCTGCGGCAAGACCACCAGCGCGATCAACCTCGCCGCCTGTCTTGCGAAACTCGGTCACAAAACGCTGCTGGTCGACATGGACCCGCAAGGCCACTGCGCGACCGGGCTGGCGGTCCCCGAGGAGCAGGTCGAGCGGACGATCCTCGACACGCTCATCGAAGAGGGCGACGTCATCGGCAAAGTCCCGACCAAGCCGGCAAGGATCACCGACATCGTCTGGCAGATCGCAAGCGACTTCGACTTGGCGCCCAGCAACGTGAAGCTCGCGGCGTTCGAGCCGATGTTCGCCGGTCGGCCCGGACGCGAACTCCGTTTGCACCAGGCGCTCGATGCCGTATCCGACAAGTACGATTGGTGCGTCATCGACTGCCCGCCCGGCGTCGGCGCGCTGACGTTCAACGCGCTCTACGCCGCCGACGAGTGCATCGTCCCGGTCGAGACCGGCTACTTCTCACTGCACGGCCTTGCCCGGATGCTCGAGACGCTCGAGGAACTCAAGGACATCGCCGGCAAGTCGATCGCGGTCCGCATCCTTCCGACGATGTACGACACGCGCACCAAGCTGGCCCGCGAGGTGCTCACCGAGCTTCGCCAACGGTTCGGCGATTCGCTCATGAAGAGCGTGATCAACTTCAACACGAAGCTCAAGGAAGCCGCCAGCTTCGGTCAGCCGATCACGGAGTACGACCCGGGCAGCCGTGGATTCAAGGACTTTGTCAGTCTCGCGCGTGAGTTGATGGGCACGCCGGTCACGAACACGCCGGCGGTCAGCGGCGAGCCGATGAGCCGTCCGGCCGAGCTGGTGCAACGCGCCCGTCAGCTGGCCCAGATTGCCAACAGCAAGTTCGGCGGCAGCGAGACCTTCACCCGCGAGCCGGCCACGGCAAACGAAACGAGCACCGCGCCGGTTCCCGAGGCGATCATCCAGCGGCTGCCCGATCAGAAGCCACAGCCGAGCACCCAAGAGAAGCTCGAAGCCATCTACGGCGTCCGGCAGGTCGGCGGGAGCGTGGAGTTTTCGTGTCAGTTCGACGACGCGGAAACGGTCATGGTCGCTGGCGACTTCAACAACTGGTCGGCGGTCACGCCGATGCAGCCGGGCACGCGGCCGGGGATGTTCAAGACGGTTCTCCCGCTCGCACCGGGCCGATACCGCTACCGCCTGATCGTCGACGGCGACTGGGTGACCGACCCGCACAACACCTACGTCGAAGCGAACCAGTTCGGCGAGCTCAACAACATCGTCGAAGTCGGCTGAACCGTCCGCGATTCGTTTTCGTCCGCCGCCGCCTGTAGGGAATTTCATGGATCAGCCGAAGCGCAACATCAGTGACATCAGCCATCACTTCCTGAGCAACATCCGCGGCGAGAATCCGCCGAAGCGGACGCCGCCGGGCGGGAAGGACGATGGGGCGAACGGACTCCCGGTCCATGCGGAGGTGCCCGGTGAGGCCCCGACGCATGAGCCGGAACTCGACGAAGCCGGCGACGGCATGGACCCGATCGGCCGGCCGGTCACCGCGGTCCTCGGGGCCGGGCTCAACGGCAGCTACTTCATCCGTTGCCGCGAGTACGCTGGGCACTTGTGCCGGGACGGCGGGCGTGTGGGTTTGGTACAGGTCGATGGAAGCGAGTTTCGTTTGCACCTGGTCGAGCACGACCCAGTGCCGGCGGATCTTCCGCCGATGCGCGGCCGACCCATCGAAGGGCGCATGGATCCCAAGCGGATTCGTGAAGCACTGCACGAACTCGATTACGACGTCGACCATTGGCTGCTGCTTTTGCCCGATCCGCGTCGTGCCGAGGCGGGGTCGTTGCTGCAACTCGTTGACGACTGGACGCTGCTGGCGACTTCTGATCACGAGGGCGTGGTCTCCGGCTATCGCACGCTCAAGGGTATGGTGACGAAGGACACGCCGGCGATTCGGCTGGCGTTGGTCGACTCGGCGGATGACGCCGAGGCCGCGCGGATGTTCACGAAACTGGACGGCGTGTGTCGGCAGTTCCTCGACGCCGGGCTGGAGAAGTTCGACCGTGTGATCAATAGCGATCAGACGAGCGAGCACGGCATCCTCTGGCTGCGTGGCCTGTCCAACGGGGCCGACGGCAGCGTGGTTCCGGTGTCACCGGTGCAGTGGAACGTCGTGAAAAACTTCCTCCGACGAAACCGCGCGATGCTCGACGAAGACCGCAGCATTCCGGTCGTCGAAGAGCCGGCACCGGCTGTAACACCTCCCGTTGAGGAACAGGTTGTTGAAG
>JBCDCH010000123.1 GCA_039182125.1 Planctomycetota bacterium | reverse complement strand
CGCACGCTCGGCGCTGCGGGCTGCGCCCGCCACCCTCCCTCACGGTCGGGCCTCGTTGTGATTTGCTTGCCTGGACCGCTTCGCCCACACTCCCCGCATGTCCGTTGCCCATTGGCTGCGTCTGCGCCTAGCACAGGGCATCGGGCCGACGCTCGCGCAGCGCCTCGTCGACTTCTGCGGCAACGTCGCCGACGCCGCCGAAGCTTCGGCGCGCACCCTCCAAAACATCAAGGGCATCGGCGGCGCGAAGGCGACATCCATCGAGACAGCGCTGCGCGTCGCACAGGACGACGTCCGCCGTGAACTCGATCTCGCCGACCGGCTCGGTGTCACGATCCTCCACCGCGACGATCCGGCCTACCCGGCGCTGCTCGCACGGATCCCCGATCCGCCGAGCGTGCTCTGGCTGCGCGGCGAACTGACCGACGCGGGCTGCCTCGGTGTCGTCGGCTCGCGGGGATGCAGTAGTTACGGACGTACGCAGGCCGAGCGGTTTTCGAGTTGGCTTGCGGGTGCGGGGTTCACCATCGTCAGCGGTGGCGCACGCGGCATCGACGCCGCCGCCCATCGCGGGGCGCTGCGCCACCCCGACGGCCGCACGATCGCCGTGCTCGGCTGCGGCGTCGACGTGGCGTATCCGAAGGAACACACCGACCTGTACGCCGAGATCGCCGAGCGCGGCTGCGTGCTGAGCGACTATCCGTTGGGCACGCCGCCGATCGCGCAGAACTTTCCGCCACGCAATCGAATCATCAGCGGGATGAGCCGTGGCGTGCTCGTGATCGAAGCCGCGGCCCGCAGCGGAGCGTCCATCACCGCCCGACTCGCCGCGACTGAACACGGCCGCACCGTCTTCGCCCTGCCCGGGCAGGTGGACAATCCGCTGTCGCACGGGCCTCACCAACTCATCCGCGACGGTGCGACGCTCGTCACCGAGCCGGCCGACATCCCCGGCGAGCTCGGCCCGCTACCGGACACGCCGGCGACCAAGCCGACGACGCTCTTCGAGGCGCCGCCCGAGCCGAAACCGCTGCCGACGTTGTCGGAGGAAGAACGCGCGATCGCCGACGTCCTCGAAGTCGACCCAGCCGACGCCGACACCCTCGCCGATCGCGGCGGGCTGCCGATCCACGTCGTGAACCGCTGCCTGACCACGCTCACGCTCAAAGGCGTCGCCGAGCGTGCCGACGGCAATCGGTACAAGCGAAAGTGACGGCGGGTCGAACCGCGTTGCGGAGCAACGCGGCTTGGCGTTTCTTGTCCACCGATGCACCGCTGTGTTGCTCCGCAACGCGGTCGGCTACGCTCCGCCATGCGCATCCGCACCGACTGCGTCTTCTGCTACGTCTTCCGGGAACGTGGTACATGGGAGGTGCTGCAACTGCTCCGTGCGCCCGGTCGGTTCATGGAAGACACCTGGGCGTTCGTCAGCGGCGGTGTCGAGCCGGGCGAAACGATGCACGACGCGGCCCTCCGGGAGCTGCGTGAAGAGACACAACTGACACCGACCAAGTTCTACCACGGCGACCATGTGAAGACGTACTACCTGCCGGTCAGCGACGAGTTGTTCCACGCCCCGACGTTCGCGGCCATCGTCGATGTGGACGCGGAGGTCGTGCTCAACGACGAACACACCGACCAGCGCTGGGTTTCGATCGACGCGGTGCCGACGCTCTGGACCGATGATGCCGACGCACTCGCAACGATCCGGCGACAAATCCTGAACGACGGCCCGGGTAAACCGCACCTGCGCATCGACGTGTGACCCCGTGTGGTAGAGTTGGGCCATGCCCGCCTCCACCAACGGCACCGCAGCGAGCCTGGCCAACCTCCCGTCACGGATCGCCCCGGCCGACGCGGCCGCTGGATCGCTGCGACTCTCCGCGGTCGATGTCGGGTCCAACTCCATCCACATGATCGTCGCCCAGGTCGACGCCGACGGCGGCGTCACCACGCTCTGGCGAATGAAGGAGCCGGTCGGCCTGGGCCGGATCAGCTTCCCGTCCAAGCGGCTCTCCAAGGAAGCGATCGACCGTGCCGTCGTGACCCTGGGCCGGTTCCAGCGGGCGAGTATCCTCAAACAAGCCGAAAAGATCGTCGTCATCGCGACCAGCGCCGTGCGTGAAGCGGAGAACGGCGGCGACCTGATCGAGCGCGTCCGGCGCGAACTCAAGCTGCGCATCAAGGTGGTGAACGCCCCCGAGGAAGCCCGCCTGATCTACCTCGGCGTCCGCCACGCGATCGCGATCGACGACCCGCACCTGATCGTCGACATCGGCGGCGGCAGCGTGGAGTTCATGGTCGGCGATGAGCAAGACGCGCCCCTGCTCGAAAGCCGCAAGCTCGGCGCGGCCCGGCTCACGGGGTTGTTCATCAAGTCCGACCCGATCTCCGCCGGCGACCTCGAAGCCGTCGAGACGCACATCGCCAACGAGATGGCCCCGCTGATCGAGAAAATCAAGGCGCTCAACCCCGTCGGTGCCATCGGCACCAGCGGCACGCTCGAGAACATCGCGGCCATGACCGGCGGCCTGTTCGCCGAACCGGCCAGCGACCACACCCTCGGCACCATCGACGCCAAGCCGCTCGAGAAGCTCGCCAAGAAACTCATCAAATCCACCGCCGCCACCCGGGCCGAGATGCGCGACCTCGACGACCAACGCCGCGACCAAATCCTCGCCGGTGTTTTGGTCATCCGACACGTCTTCAAGACGCTCGGGCTCAAGCAGATGAAACTCTGCGGCGCGGCCCTGCGTGAAGGGATTCTCGTGGACTACTTCGAACGCAAACGCCCCGACATCGAAGTCCGCCGCGAGGTGCCCGACCCGCGGCGACGATCGGTGCTCGACCTGTGCCGCCGGTGTGACTGGCACAAGTCGCACTCGATGCATGTCGCGATGCTGACACTCGCGCTCTTCGACGAGCTTCGGAACCTGCACAAGCTCGGCGCGATGGAACGAGAGCTGATCGAGTACGCGGCGCTGATGCACGACATCGGCTGGCACATCGGCCGAAAGGGCCACCACAAGCACAGCCAATACCTCATCGAGCACGGTCGGCTTCGGAACTTCACCGACGACGAGATCAACATCATGGCCGCGATCGCTCGTTACCACCGCAAAGCCCTGCCGCGGAAAGAGCACCGCCCGTACGGCGAGATGAGCAAGGAGTCACGCCGCGTCGTCGATGTCGGCGCGGCCTTGTTGCGACTCGCCGATGGCCTGGACCGCAGCCACGCCGGCGCGGTGACGGGCCTGACCTGCGACCGCCGCAAGAACCGCGTCAACTGCAAGCTCCAAACGCGAGCCGACGCGGAGTTGGAAATCTGGGGCGCCGACCGCAAGCGTGATTTGTTCGAGCGGGTGTTCGAGAAGACGATCGAGTTCGAGGCGTGAAGGCCATGGACGAGACGCCCACGCTTGCTTATGCCCGTGAACTGCCGTTCGAGCCGTCCCCGTTTGTCGCTGATGAGTCCACGCTCAAGCTCTGGCGAATCGGCGGCTGGGCGGCGCTGGTCACTTCGTTGACGATCCCGCTAGGCCTGCTCGCGATCTTGTCGGTGAACATGCGTTGGACCGGTTGGGATGTGCCGCTCTTTCTCGGCGTGGTCGGTTTGTTGTTAGCGAGCTCGATCATCTCCACGTTAACCCTCCGCGCATCAGGTACGTTGCGGATCGAGCGGTGGCACATCGCAAAGGTGGCCGCGTGGCTCGGGGCGGCCGTGATCGCGTCCACAATCGTGTTGCACGAATCGGCCCGGCTTTCGTTGGTGAGTCGCTGGCCACACCTCATCACGATCGCATGCATCCTGCTGCTGCTGTCGCTCTTTCACCTGCCGTCGCAGTACCGGTTGTATGTGCGGATCGCCTGGTCGGTCGGCGGCAGCGGGTTCGCCGAAGAACTCAATGCCACGGGCCCGACGAGAGTGCTCGGCGAGGGTTCGTTGATCGTCACCATGCTGACATTCTCCGTCCTGAACGTTTTTGGAATCGAGGGGGTCAGTTGCGTCACCGCATGCTTCGGGCTGATGATCGTGCAACCGTTTTTCCTGATCACCTGCTTCACCGCGTTGGTGCAGCACGTCCGACTGCTCTGGGCGATCGAACGGATGGACCTGTCGTCGATCGAAGAAACCGACGATGTGCGAAGTTGAGCGAGTACAAGTGATTTCGGGACTCACCACACACGGGTGTCTTCGATGCTCCCGCTACGCGAAAGAAACCAAGACCAAATAGCCAGGGGGCCAACGGCCCGCGGGTTAACCTCAAACCATCCGCACCGGCACGCCGGCGGCGTGGAGGTCGCGCTTGACATCGGCGACGGTTAGTTCGTTGTAGTGGAAGATGCTCGCGGCCAGGGCGGCGTCGGCTTTGCCCCCGTTCGGACCGTCGCTGAGAACGTCGACCATGTGCTGCGATCCGCCGGCGCCGCCGCTGGCGACGACCGGGACGCTCACCGCCTCGCTCACGGCGCGGGTCATTTCCAGGTCGTAGCCGGTCTTCATGCCGTCGGCGTTCATGACGTTGAGCACGATCTCGCCGGCCCCGCGATCGACGGCTTCCTTCGCCCACTCCACAACGTCCCGGCCAGTGTCGGTACGACCGCCGTGGATGAAGACGCGGAAGTCGCCGGCGTCGGTCCGCTTGGCATCGAGGCCGAGGATGGTCGCGCATCGACCGAACTTTCGGGCGATATCTTCGATGAGCCTGGGATGACTCACGGCAGCGGAGTTGACGCTGACCTTCTCCGCCCCGGCCTGAATGAGCCGCGTGGCGTCGTCAACCTCGCGAATCCCGCCGCCAACGGTCAGGGGCATGAAAATCTGCTCAACGACTTGTGCGACAATCTCGGCCATGATGCCGCGTTGTTCGCTGCTGGCGGTGATGTCGTAAAACACCAACTCGTCGGCGCCTTGCGCGTCGTAGCGCTTCGCCAATTCAACCGGATCGCCGACATCGGTCAGTTCGCCCCGTTCGGCCTTGCCGAACTGCTGCCCGCGGGTCGTCCGCCCGCCGTGGACGTCCAGGCAGGGGATGATCCGCTTGGTCAACATTTTGCAGGATCCAAAAGGGGTGAGTGACGGGATTCGAACCCGCGACAACCGGGATCACAACCCGGTGCTCTAACCAACTGAGCTACACCCACCAGCATGTTCGGCAGCGACGAAAAACGCATGACGCCCGCGACCGGTCTGGATGATTGGCTCGCGATGGCGACGGATCAAGCGGGCGAATCCACCGCCCGCGCAGCCGGCATGATCCGTGCGGCCCGATAGCCCGATCGGCAGGGCCTTAGCGCGACGAAAAGAAAGATTCGCACCCTTCGGG
>JBCDCH010000122.1 GCA_039182125.1 Planctomycetota bacterium | reverse complement strand
TGGAGAACGTGTACCGCGCGGTGAACATCGCGCTGGTCAACGAGCTCAAGGTGCTGCTGACCGAGATGGGCGTCGACGTGTGGAAGGTGATCGAGGCGGCGGCCACGAAACCGTTCGGCTTCCAGGCCTTCTACCCCGGCCCGGGACTTGGCGGACACTGCATCCCGATCGACCCGTACTACCTGACGTGGAAAGCCCGTGAGTACGGCCTGTCGACCCGCTTCATCGAACTCGCCGGCGAGGTCAATCGCGCCATGCCGCAATTCGTCGTCGAACGCACCACCCTTGCGCTCAACGATCACGCCAAGCCGGTCAAGGGATCGAAGATCCTCGTGCTTGGTCTCGCTTACAAACCCGACGTCGATGACGTTCGTGAGTCCCCGAGCTTCGAGATCATCGAACGCCTCGAAGCCCTGGGGGCTCACGTGGATTACCACGATCCGCACGTTCCACAGACTCACGAGATGCGGCACTACGACGTGGACAAGCAGAGCATCGCTTGGAGCACCGAAGCCCTCGCCGATTACGACGCGGTTGTGGTTGCCACCAATCACAAGTGGTACGACCCGCGGCAGATCGCAGAACATGCGCAGCTCGTGATCGATACGCGTAACCTCCTTCACGGACATGACGTGGTCAAGGCTTGAAGTACAAGTGCCAGAACGCGAGACTGAGGTCACGTTGGAGATCGACTGGGTCCTGCGTGGTGGCCGGCCGTTTGAGCAAGCCGGCGGTGCGGGCGAGGCAGGGACGGCAATCGCGTCTGTTGCTTTCCCGTTGATCGGAGCACTCAACGCGTTGAACAGAAATCGTGGACGATCTCTCTACGGCTACACCCACCATCTCGTTTCGCGGAAGCTCGCTGTGCGGGCGATTATACGGTGGAAGTGGATGGGGCGATTGGCGTGGTTTTTGATCGCGTGCGGGTTGGGGATCGTCGTGCTAACGCCGTGCATGTGGGTTCTCTTCGGGAGCCGAAAAGGTGCGTCGGGCGAGATGCACGGGACCATTGCGGGTGTGGCCCTCGCTATAGGATTTGTCGCGTTTATCGCGGGTTGGCTCGGCCTGCGATGCCGGCTGACGGCGGCGGTGCGGAGGATGCGGCCTCGGGGCCACGATCCGCGTGGAATACGCATTCTACCGAATATCATCGACTCCGCAGCACAGCATTGAGCAGGCCGGGAAAGGTTGCGTTGAGTTCGCGGCGGCGCAGGGCGTTGAGCCGACTGGTGCCGCTGGATGTCTGGCGGATGACACCCGCCTTACGCAAGACCTTCCAGTGATGACTTGCGGTGCTTTTGGGGATGTTGTCGGTCACCGTTCCGCAGGCCAGCGGCTCGTCGGCGGTGGCGAGCATGCGGACGATCTCGAGGCGCACCGGATCGGCGAGCGCGGCCAACACCTGCTCGATCGATACGTCCGCAAGTTCAGGATGTTCCAGCGCGCGGGGCACGGCGACAGCTTAGCGCGTTGACCCGGACGTGCCGGCCGGCCTATGTTCGATGTAACTCGAACAAAGGCTTCGCCCGTGCACGCTTACCAAATCCAATCCGACGCCGGCATCTCTGACGCAATCGTCCGCACCGAACTCCCTGATCCAACGCCCAAGGCTGGCGAGGTCGTGATCGCCGTCAAGGCGTGTTCGCTGAACTACCGCGACACGATCATCGCCAAGGGAGGCTATCCGCGGAACGACACTCGGCCGGTCATCGCGCTCTCGGACTGTGCCGGTGAGATTGTCGAGGTCGGTGCGGATGTCGTCGGCTGGCAGGTCGGCGATCGCGTGTCGCCCAACTTCCTTCGTGATCACACCGGCGGCGCAACCACCGATGCCCATCTCCACACCGGTCTCGGCGGCAGTGTTGATGGCGTGCTCGCGCAGAATATCGCCATGCCGGCCCATTCGCTGGTGCGAATCCCCGAGGGTTACAGCTTCGAGCAGGCGGCGACCTTGCCGTGTGCGGCATTGACCGCGTGGAACGCGTTGACCTCGGCCAACACTGCCGCCGGCCAGAGCGTGCTGCTACTGGGTACCGGCGGTGTCTCGGTCTTCGGCTTGCAGTTCGCCCATGCCATGGGTTGCCGCACGATCGTTACGTCGAGTTCCAACGCCAAGCTCGACCAGGCCAAGGCGCTCGGCGCTGATGTGGCGATCAACTACGCCGACCATCCCGAGTGGCACGAGCAGGTCCGCGCCGCGACCGATGGCGTGGGCGTCGATCACGTCATCGAGGTCGGTGGTAACGGCACGCTCCAACGCTCGCTTCAGTCCACCGCTGTCGGCGGCACCGTCTCGCTCATCGGCCTGCTTTCGGACGGTCAACCGAACATTCTGCCCGCCTTGCTCAATGCCCAGACCATCCGCGGCATTTACGTCGGCTCCGCCGAGCAGTTCCGCGCGATGAACCGTTGCATCGAGCAGAACAAGATCGAGCCGATCATCGACCGCACGTTTGGGTTCGATGAGGTTCACGAAGCCTACGCCTACTTCGCCAGCCAAAAGCACGTCGGCAAGGTTGTCATTACGGTGTAGCTTGGCGTCATGGAAGAAGCGAAGAACGTCCTCGGTGGCAAGCTCATCGCCTGTTCGACCGACCCGATGACCGGGTTCTACCGCGACGGCTGTTGCAACACCGGCCCCAACGACACGGGGAGTCACACGGTCTGCGCGGTGATGACCGAGGAGTTTCTGCGCTTCACCGCCGAGCGAGGCAATGACCTGAGCACGCCGGTGCCGGCATACAACTTTCCCGGCTTGCGTCCCGGTGACAAATGGTGTTTGTGCGTGAGCCGGTGGGCTGAAGCCATCGACGTCGGCGTTGCGCCAAAGGTTGTTCTCCAAGCGACGCACGAAGCAGCATTGCGTGTGGTCGACCTTGCCACGCTCAAGATGTATGCGGTCGAAAACGAGTAAGGTCAGGTATTGCCTGCCCTACGCTTGGCCATGACCATCGACGCGGTTGCGATTCTGGGTTCAGGCGGACGCGAGCATGCACTGGCGTGGAAGATTGCGCAGCAACTACCCGGCGACCGGATCTACGTCATGCCGGGCAACCCTGGTATCCAGGAAGTCGCCAACTGCGTGGACATCGACCCGAACGACTCCGACGCCGTGTTGGCGTTTTGCCGGGACAACGGGATCGATTTCGTGATCGTCGGGCCGGAGGATCCCCTTGCCAATGGCATCGCGGACGTGCTGCGTGGGGCGGGCTTGAGCGTGCTCGGGCCGGGCAAGGCGGCGGCCCAACTTGAGGCGGACAAGTGGTTCGCGAAGGAAGTAATGAAGTCGGCGTTGGTGCCGACGGGGAACGCGAAGAGTTTTACCGACCACGAGTCGGCCGCGACGTACATCAGCCGACGCGGCGCCCCGCTGGTGATCAAGGCGGCCGGGCTCGCCAAGGGCAAGGGCGTCACCGTTTGCTTCCGCACCGAAGATGCACTCGACGCGGCCGAGCGGATCATGAAGCAGCAGGAGTTCGGCGACGCCGGGGCCCGCGTGCTGGTTGAGGATTTTCTCAAAGGCCCCGAGGTCAGCGTCCTCGCGCTGGTCGACGGCGACAGCCTTTTCGTCTTCGACCCCGCTCAGGACCACAAGCAACGCGACGACGGCGACACCGGCCCGATGACCGGCGGCATGGGCGCGTATGCCCCGACGCCCATCATCGACGATGCGACGCTCGCCAAGATCGAGCGTGACATTCTCATCCCGACGGTCGACGCGCTGCGGCGGGATGGCATTGAGTTCCGCGGCATCTTGTACGCCGGTCTGATGCTGACCGACGCGGGGCCGAAGGTGCTGGAGTACAACGTGCGGTTCGGCGACCCGGAGTGTCAGCCACTGATGATGCGGCTACGCGGCGACGTGCTCGGTGCGTTCCGCGCCGCGGCGGACGGCAAGCTCGCCGAGGCCGGCATTGACCTGCACTTTGACCCGCGGCCGAGCTGCTGCGTCGTCCTCGCCAGCGGCGGCTACCCCGGCAAGTACAAAACCGGCCACGTCATCACCGGCATCGAAGAAGCCGAGGCGGACGAGAACGTCAAAGTCTTTCACGCCGGCACGGCGGAGAGCAATGGCGAGTTGGTGACGAATGGCGGCCGCGTCCTCGGCGTGACGGCCCTTGGCGACACGCTCGCCGAAGCCACCGCCACCGCCTATGCCGCCGTCGAGAAAATCAAGTTCGACGGCATGCAGTACCGCCGCGACATCGCTGGAAGACCCGAGCTACGTGGAGCGGGGCGGTGAGCCGGCGGAGGAGGACTCTCGCGACTTTACTTGCGGTCCTCGGCTTGCTTGCCCTTGGTAGCTGGTTGTCGCAGATTGCCGATCAGTGGCTGAGCAATGAAGGTCCTTCCAGCCTGAATGTCATTGGAACGGGCTACGGCGCAAACGCCATCGAGATGTGGCTCGACCATCGTATCGACGCCGGTGGGCACGTCATCTACGTAGCTCGCGCCGACCTGATCGAGGGCACATTGGATCGTCCGATGACCGCGCCTTATCCCGGATTCGCTTGGGGTGGACCAGAAGTGCAACTGGGGCAACGTGTACCCCTCTTTCCCATGCCCGGCATGTTCCATGGGAAGAGAGTGCATCTCGACAGTTTCGACCGCGTCCGAGAGTTCAATGTCTCAACGATCGCTGTTCCGCATTGGCTAATTGTTGGGGGCCTTGCGGTGATGACCGTTTTCATCGCCGCCCCGTGGCGTTGACGGCGGCATCGCGGCGGTTGTCCGCAGTGCGGGTAATGACTGGCGGGCGACGCCGGGGCGGTGATCGGAATGCGGGTTCGGGCGGAAGGACGTCGCGAAGAGCGCATGGCTGCGTTGCTCCGCAACGCCGCTGTCGATCGCATGACGAACCGCGTTGCGGAGCAACGCAGCTACGAAAAGGTGCGGTGCGATTCGCGCGACTCACCCTTACGCGTCGGCGCGGTGGTAGTACTCCGCTTCGAGCTGCTCGAGTTTCTTCTCCGCGGCGGCGTATTCGCTTTGGAGGCGTTTGCTTTCCGACTCGTCACTCATGAGCGCGACGTCGCCGAACTTTTCGTTCATCTCGGCGATGGCGATCTCGGTGTCGGTGATCTCGGATTCGAGGGTTTCGATCGTGAGCGTGCCGAAGGGGCGGGCGTATTTGTTGTCTTTCTTCTGTTGGGGCTTGGGTGTCTGTTTCTGGGGAATCGGTTGGGATTGCTTTTTCGGCGCGGGCGTCTTCGACGCTTCGCCCAAGCGGTCGTGCCATTCGTCGAAACCGCCTTCAAAGTCCATTGCCGTTGGCGGGTCGAGCACCAGCAGGCGGTCGCACATGCGGCGGAGGAAGTAGCGGTCGTGGCTCACGCAGACGAGCGTGCCCTGATAGTCGGACAGCGCACGTTCCAACGCTTCGCGGGTCGGGATGTCGAGGTGGTTGGTCGGCTCGTCCATCAACAGACAGTCGTGGCCCTGCAACAGGAGCTTGGCCAACGCGACCCGTGCACGTTCGCCGCCGCTGAGCAGGTGCATGGGTTTCTCGACGGTGTCGCCGCGGAAGAGCAGGGCCGCGAGCAGGTTGCGGATTTCCTGCGGCTTGGTCTCTTTCGGCGCGGCACTCGCGGTCTCGGCGAGGACGGTGTTGTCGGGATTGAACTTGTCGAGTCGTTGGTCGTAATAGCCGGGCGTGACGGTCGGGCCCCATTTGATCTTGCCCGCGTCGGCGGTCTGATCGCCGAGCAGAACTTTGAGCAGCGTCGTCTTTCCCGAGCCGTTGGGGCCGATGATGCCCAAGCGTTGGCCGGCGATCAGGTCGAACTTCACATCCCGCCAAAGCGTTTGCTCGCCGAACGACTTGCCGAGTTCTTCGGTGCGTAGTGCG
>JBCDCH010000121.1 GCA_039182125.1 Planctomycetota bacterium | reverse complement strand
GGACTGCTTTCATACGCAGATGGTGTCGTGCGGTATGGTCGTTCGCAAGTGGCGTGTCGGGGATCGCGGTGCTTTGGCATAACATCGGGCCGTGCCGACGATCACCGCCATCTCGCCGCAGAAGCGGCGGAAGAACCGGTCGAACATCTACCTCGACGGCAAGTTCGCGTTCGGGCTCAGTGACAGCGTGGTGGCGGCTCGTGGCCTCGGGATCGGCACGGAGTTGACCGACGAACTGCGGGCGGACATCGAGCAGGGCGAGCTTCGGGCCGAGGCGTTCGAGGCGGGGACGCGGCTGCTGTCCATGCGGTTACAGGGCGAGAGCGAACTCCGCACCAAGCTCAAGCGGCGTGACTTCCCGCCGGCGGTGATCGATGCGGTCGTCGAGGAGCTGCGCCGTCTCGGCTATCTGAACGACGCCGCGTTCGCCGAGGCCAAGGCACGGGACGCCGCCAAGGCCCGTGGCCACGGCAGCCGGCGGGCACTGGCCGAGCTACGCAAGGTCGGCGTCGATGAAAAGACCGCCGCTGCGGCGGTCGAGAAGGTGTACGAAGAGCACGACGACGTCGCGGTCGCGCGGGACCTGGCGGCGAAAAAGCTGCGCACGCTCACACGGTTTGACGACGCGACGAAGAAGCGCCGGCTCTACGGCATGCTCGCCCGACGGGGGTTCGACAGTGAGATTTGCGCGACCGTGATCGATGAAGTTCTGTCGGGGGCGTCGTGATGAATCGCCACGTCGTCCTCAACTATGCAGGCCCCGAGTCCGGGCAGCCCAGACCGTTTGCGGTTCGCCCAGGTTCCAAGCGCGTGCTGATCGCCGCGCAGGTTTGTTTTTTGGTATCGCTGGTACTACCAGCCTTCCACGCCTACTCGAACAACACGATCACTTTTGATAGCTATATTCCAGGGATTGTTGCGGCGATCTTCGGTTTTTATTGGTACCCGACCAACCTGGTGTTTTGTTTCTCACCCGCTTCGTTCTGGTTGATCCATCGGTGGGGCAAGTCTTGGCTACTGATTGCTGGAGCCGCTGTTTACACGATGAGTTGGTGCGTGACCGCCGCCTTGTGCGTGGTGGCTTTCGACGAGAGCGAAGTAAGGCAATTGATGGTCGGCTTTTGGCTCTGGCAAATCGCCCATGGTCTCGGGGCAGTCACATTCATCTGGAGCGCGGTGGGTGCTGTGCGGAAGTGATTCAAGCCCGGATGCTTCGGCCGCCGTCGACGTTGATCGTTTGCCCGGTGACGTACGGCATGTTCGCGAGTGCTTCCAGGGCGCCCGCGAAGTCGGCCGGCTCGCCGCTACGGCCCAGCGGAACCCGGCCCAGGTACGTGTCGATCTCCGCCTGCTCGGTGCCCGGCGGCCACTCGACTACGCCCGGGGCGATGGCGTTGACGCGGATGGCATTTGTTGCGTCGGTATGGGCGAGTTCGCGGGCCATGGACTTGACGAGGTTCGCAAGCGCCGCCTTGCTCGCGCAGTACCCGGCATACTCGGGGAACGGCCGATCGACCTGGATGTCGGTCGCGCAGCAGACCAAGGGGTCCGTCCCCATTTTCAGGAGCGGAACCAGCGCCCGTGTGAGTAGTAGCGGTGCCTCGACGTGGGCGGTCATGAATCGTCGTAGTTGCTCGACGGTTGTGTCCCAGAGGTTGCTCGGCTCGTAGAGCGAGGCGTTGTGCAAGAGAATGTCGAGCCGGCCGAAGTGCTCGCCGACCGCCTCCGTAACATCGGCCACGGCGTCGACCACGCCGTCGGGCGTGAAGTCTGCCCGGATCGGGATCGCTTTGGTCGGGAGCTCGGCGATGAGGGCGTTCGCCTCGGCCTCGCTGTTGCGATAGGTCAGTGCGATGTCGTACCCGAGCCGGGCGAAGTGTCGGCAGCACTCGGCCCCGACGCGCTTGGCACCGCCGGTCACGAGCAACACGGGGCGTTTGCCGGGATCGCGGGCGGGGCGGTTCACGAAAATAGTTTAGCGCCGAGGCCCACGCGGCAGCCGCCTACGCTCTCCCCATGCACGCGGCTACTTCCGATACCGCGAGCTTCGACATTGGTGAGGGCGGAGAACTCGCGGAACAAACCATCACACTCGACGCCGACGCGGTCCGCTTCGGCGATGGTCGTGTGTTGCCGATCGGCGAGCTGACCGAGGCGAAGACCATCGAAGGCCTCGGCGTCGATGAGGTGCAGTTCATCGGTGCCGACGGCGTTCTGGCGACGGCACGCTTCAGCCGCAAGCGCCGACGCGAGATGAATCGTTTCGCCCGGCACGTGCAGCGGCGGATCGACGGCAAGGACAACTGGCTTGATCGGGCCGAGGCGCTCGAAGCGGTGGGCGATGATGAGCCGGCCGACGAGAGCAAGCGGGTTCTGTTCCGTTTGTACGAAGTCGCGCGGCCGTACCGCTGGCATTTGTTGGGTGCGGTCGTGTTCACGGTCGTGAGCGCCGCCGCGACGGTCGCGCCGAGCATCATCACGAAGTTTCTCATCGACGACGCGATCGACCCGGGTTACGAAGTCGATCGCGCGACGCAGATCGCCCGGCTCTTCGGCTGGTCGGCCGCGTATGCCGTGGCGATCGTGCTGATGAGTTTCGCGATGTGGGCACGCCTGCGGTTGCTCGGGCATGTCGGATCCCATGTCGCCGGCGACTTGCGCAACAAGGTCTACGTCCACCTGCACTCGCTCTCGATGCGGTACTTCGGCAAGCACCGCGTCGGCTCGCTGATCACGCGCGTCACCTCCGACACCGACCGGCTCTGGGACTTCATCGTCTTCGGCTCGATCGAGCAGCTGCGCAGCGTGCTGCTCATGGTCGCGGCTGGGATCTGGATGTTCTGGGCGAACCCGACGCTCGCGCTGATCGCCTTGGCACCGTTGCCGCCGGTCGCGGTGTTGACGTGGTGGAAGACCAAGAAGATGACCGACATGTTCGGGCGTCTGTGGACGTACTGGGGCCGGCTGACGGCGATCGTCGGTGACGCGTTGCCGGGGGTGAAGGTCGTCAAGGCGTTCGGTGCCGAGGGGCGCGAGGCGCAGAAGTTCGGCACCCGCAACCGCGACTTCACCGACGACGAGCTCAACACCGTCAACGTCTGGGTCAACCTCCAACCCGTCGTCGATGGCGTGATGATGCTCACGCGCGTGATCATCCTGCTGGGCGGCGGCTGGCTCATCATCGACGCGGCGGATCGGTCCGGCGATCACACCATCGGCACGCTCATGTCGTTTCTGATGATCACCGGGTTCTTCCACATGGCGATCATCGAGATCGTGCAGAAGCAGCGCATCGTCACCCGTGCCGCGACTAGTGCGCAGCGTGTGTTCGAGGTGCTGGATGCGAAGCCGGAGATCGCCAGCAAGCCGGACGCGATCACGCCCGAGAAGCTCGAGGGCAAGGTCGAGTTCGAGCACGTGTCGTTCAGCTACGAGGGCGCGAAGGCCGCGCTCAAGGACGTGTCGCTCACCGTCGAGCCTGGCATGATGGTCGGGCTTTGCGGCCACAGCGGGGCGGGTAAGTCGACGTTCGTCAACCTGATCAGCCGGTTCTACGACGTGACCGACGGCGCGATCAAGGTCGACGGGCATGACGTCCGCGATCTGGATTTGCAGTGGCTACGGAGTCACGTGGGCGTGGTACTGCAGGAGCCGTACCTGTTCTACGGGACGATCGCCGACAACATCCGCTACGGCCGGCCCGAGGCGACCGACGCCGACGTGATCGCCGCGGCCCGCGCGGCCAACGCGCACGGGTTCATCTGCAAACTCCCCGACGCGTACGACACCATCGTCGGCGAGCGCGGCCAAAGCCTTTCCGGCGGTGAACGTCAGCGCGTCTCCATCGCCCGCGCGATCCTGCACAACCCGAAAATCCTCGTTCTCGATGAAGCGACCAGCAGCGTCGACACCGATACCGAGCGACAGATTCAGGAAGCGCTCGACAACCTCGTCGAGGGTCGCACCGTGTTCGCGATCGCGCACCGCCTCAGCACGATCCGCAACGCGGACATGCTCGTCGTGCTCGACGGCGGTCAGATCGTGCAGACCGGCACCCACGACGAACTGCTGGCCAACGACGACGGCACCTACGCCAAGCTCGTCCGCACTCAGTTGCGGCTTGCGACCGACGGGATGGTCGAGCAGGCCGATGGCGAGCCGATTGCCGCCGCATGAGATTGAACCGACCGGCCCGAATAACCGATGCAAGAGTTGGAGATGGATCGGTCGCTATGTACTTCGCAGATCACAACGGAGAAATGCACTGACGCCCGCGCATCATGCGTGTCTTATGCACGTATTTGAACGAACGGGCTAACCGAACCGGAGCTTTCCGATGGTCCACGCACTTGCCACGCTCGACACCACGAGCACCGAACTCACCTTCACCCTCGACGACCAGGGCCGGCTGCACGTGCTGTGCGACGGTGTCGAGAAGGCCGACGACGTCACCGCCGTCCGCAACTTCCCGTGGACCAACCCGAACGAGCACGTCAGCATCCGCAACCGCGATGGCGACGAACTCGTCCATGTCGATGATCTCAACGACCTGTCACGGCCGGACCGGCAGGCGATCGAAGGCTGGCTGGCGCGTAACACGTTCATCCCGAAGATCCGACGGGTCTCCCGATTGCACACTGCCAGTGCGTACATGAAATGGGAAGTCGACACCGACCGCGGGGCGACGGAGTTCAAAGTGCAGGAGCGCGAGGACATCCGCCGGCTCGGCGACGGTCGACACACCATCCGCGACACCTCCGGCACCGTCTACGAACTGCCTCCGCTCGAAACCCTCGACACCGGCAGTCGCCGGGTGTTGATGCGGGTGCTCTAAGCCAATCCGCTTTCGTATTTGCCTCTCAGCGGCCGGCCTGCCTATCCTGCCCGTCCAATGGCCGTCAAGCTGCGTCTCAAACGAATGGGTCGGACCAAGCGTCCGTTTTACCGCCTTTGTGCGTTCAACGATCGTTCGCCCCGCGACGGCAAGCCGATCGAGGAGCTTGGCTGGTACAACCCGATGCTGCCCAAGGGTGAGAAGCGGACCAACCTGAATATCGAGCGGGCCACCTACTGGCTCGATACCGGTGCGATCCCGTCCGAGACCGTCAGCAGCCTGCTCAAGAAAGAAGGCGTCGAGCACAAACAGCTCCGCCTGCCCAAGCCCGGCAAGCCGAAGCCCAAGGCTGAGGGCGAAGAGAAAGCCGACGGCTAAGTCCCGTCGCCCGGCCATACCATTGATCTTCCGAAAGCCCACGCCGTCCGGCGTGGGTTCTTCGCGTTATCGCCATGCCCCTCCGCATCGACATCGTCACCCTCTTCCCGGAGATGTTCGGCCCAGTGCTCGAGACGAGCATTCCCGGCCGTGCCGTGAGCAAGGGGGCTGTCGAGTATCACCTGACCGATATCCGCCCGTTCGGAAAGACCGGCTACAAGAAGGTCGACGACCGTCCGGCGGGCGGGGGGCCGGGGATGGTGATGATGCCGGACGTTCTCGCCGCGGCGGTCGACCACGCCGAAGCCCTCGATCCACGGCCCGCACGCCGCATTCTCACCAGTCCGCGCGGCGTGCCGTTGACCCAGGACCTGGTGAAGCAGTTCGCCGCCGAGTCGCGTCTGCTGTTCATCGCCGGGCACTACGAGGGCATCGATGAGCGCTTTGCCGAGGAGTACCGGCCGTTGGAAGTGAGCCTGGGCGACTATGTACTCAGCGGGGGCGAGTTGGCGGTGATGGTGATGGTCGACGCGGTGATCCGGCTGCTCCCGGGTGTGTTGGGGCATGCCGACGGGGCGGCCGACGAAAGCTTCGAGGACGGTCTGCTCGAGCACCCGCAGTACACCAAGCCGGCGGAATGGCGTGGCAGGGCGGTGCCCGACGTGCTGCGCAGCGGAGATCACGGCAGAATTGCCGCCTGGCGGGCCGAGCAACGCCGAAAAGTCACCGGCGAACGCCGTCCCGACCTGTTGTGAGTCCCCGGCCGTTTCCCAACCCTGCACATCGGGAAAAATATGCGTCCGGTGAACCGTTTTGCAGACTTCCCCGCAAGGCCGGGGTATTATCCATTTCGGCGAAGTCCGTGGATCAACTTCTGAGACCGCGTGTTTGCCGTAAGCCGGGGCTGGAAACCCCGTTCACAACACCCTGCATTGCCACCGCCGCGGGCGTCCTCGCCGACCACTCTTGTAGGCGTCGCAGTGTGGTCTCCGAGATTTGAACGAAACACCCCACCCAACTTCGTCC
>JBCDCH010000120.1 GCA_039182125.1 Planctomycetota bacterium | reverse complement strand
GTTGTCGACCTCTTCGAGATCGTGTGATGTCCGAGCTCGAACCTGCCGTCCTTAAGGCCCGCATCGACGGCCACGACGACGACATCAACCGGCTCTCTCGCAACGATGACCGCCTGTTCGACCGGCTCGACCGTCAGAACCAATGGATCATCGGGCTACTGGTAGCGATCCTCTTGGCCGTGCTGTCGGCTGTCATCGGCATCGCTGTCGCCTGACCCTCATGTCTGACGCAGCGTCCCGGTTCGCCGAAGTTCTCGACCAGCGCGGAGGAGTGAAAGGCCAGTATCCGGCCAAGCTCCAAAACCATCTCGACCTGATGGCCCGCACCGACCCAGACCTCCACGCCGCGTGCATGGAGGCTCTGTTGGGCCGCAGCGGCGACCGTTGGAACGTCCCAGACGGGCACGTGTCCGACGCGATGAGGGCCACTGGGTACGACATCTCGCATCACACCGTTCGCCGTTGGCGTCAGGCGTGGCTCGACGAACACGGAGACTCATGAGCGATGCTGATCAGTTCAACGAAACGCTCCGTCGTCGAGAACGGGTAACCGAAGAGAAACACCCGCCCGGGTTCGAACCCGGCCTCGAGTACGGCGGCGACACCGCCACCGGCTCGGTCGCTGCCGATGATGCCGACCTCGGCCCTGGCGAACTCCCCGATGAGGAGTGGTTGATTCACCGATTCGGTCTCAACCCCGACACATGGTCGATCATTGATGGCACGCTCAACGTGCGTCAGTGGCAACGCTACGACGGGCAATGGCAACACTACTTCCGTGCCCAACTACGTCGACGGCAGCCAGCCGAACTCGCGATATCGAAACTGATCCTGGACCGCACCGCCAAGCGGCCTCCGGTCAAGAAGTCACGCCGCATCAAAGCCGACGGGTCGTATTCGGTTCTGATCACAGATCAGCAGATCGGCAAGTCTCAAGGCGGGGGAGTGGACGGGTTCATTGCCCGGTTCGCTGACTCGATCGACGCAGCCGTTCACCGCTACCAAGAACTCCTCGAGCGGGGCTGGAAACTCCCTCACATCGGTCTGTACTTCGGTGGCGACATCATCGAAGGGATCGGCGGCAACTATGCGTCGCAGCCGTTCCAGATCGAGCTCGGGATGCGTGACCAGATCGAGATCGCGTCGGCGACGTCGGACTATGCGATCGACCGGTTCGCTGAGTTTGGTGTACCGGTCGATGCGGTGTTTGTTCCGTCGAATCATGGCGAGCAACGCTCCGGGAAGAGCATCGCTACGGAGGAACGCGACTCGACAGATCTGATCGTTGCTGATCAGTTGCGTCGGGCGTACGACAAGAACCCACGCCGGTACGGGCACGTGAATGTGGTGGTGCCGTGGGGCAACCACACGACGGTGTGTATCGACACGCCTGGCGGGCCGGTTGGGTTGGCGCACTCGCACCAGACCGGCCGCAAGAAAACTTCGCAGTGGTGGAAAGACCAGATCGCAGGCGGCGTTGAGCGTCCGTTGCATCGGGCACGCGTCCTATTTGTTGGACATCTCCACCATTTACATATCGAGGAAGTGGCTGACGGCCGGTTCCTCGTGCAAGGCCCTGCCCTTGATGGCGGGTCGATGTACTTCACCGAGTTTGCTGGCGAGTCTTCGCCGCCCGGTGTTGTGACGTGCGTCGTTGCTGACGGCGTCCCGCGTGAGCTCGAACTCGTTCGCTCCCGCTGAACCTTCGCAAACCCAATCCCCCTTTTCTCTATTGAGGAGATCCCCATGCCTGTCGGAATGGCGGCTGCGGCCGCGAACGCGATTCTGGATCAGCACCACGACACCGACTTTCCTTGGTTTCAGTGGCACACCGGCGACCCCGGCGCGGCCGGCACCGCGAACATCGCAGGTGTTGGTGAACGCAAGCAGCTGACTTTCTCGGCGGCGTCTGGCGGTTCGAAGACCACCAGCGCGCAGGCCGACTGGACCGACGGCGAGGTTGATACCGACGAGACCCTGACGCACGGGTCGTTCTGGTCCGCTGAGACGGGCGGCACGTTCGGCAGCTCGGTCGACATGACTGATGTGCCGGTGGCGTCGGTGAACAACACGCTGGCCATTCCGGCCGGCGCACTGACCGCCAGCATCCCGGTCGCTTCCTGATGACCCGAAACCGACTGATCGGTTACCTGGTCGCGATCCTCGCGGCGCTCGGGATCACTGGAGTCGTCGTCATTCAGGGCGACGACGGCGAGGCCGCCCTGTGTTTCGACAACGGCGCAGAAGTTGCGTGCGAGTCAGAGCCGACGACCACGACCGCACCACCCACGACGACAACCGTGCCACCAACCACGGTCCCGCCAACCACCACGACGGTCCCGGCGACGACGACCACGACCGCACCACCCACGACGACCACCGTCCCCCCGTCAGCCGATGGAGTGCGTTGGACGTGTGACTTCGAAACGGCGTGCCCGCTCGATCAGTTCGTGCAGTACCGAGATGGATTTGTTGTGGCGTTCAACGAGGGCCAGGCCGATCACGCTCAGCACCCTGACGCTGTGTTCGGCACCGATACCGCCCAGTGGTGTACCGCCCCCGAAGAAACCCGGGCGTGGGAGCGCGGCGCACCGTATGAGTTCATCTACCGCTGCCTTCCGGGCGGCAACCCCGATCCGGCCCACCAGATGCTGACCGCCCCCGACACGGCCGGTTACGTGTTCGTCGCCGTTTCACCCAATCAGGTGTTCCTCGACGTCGAACGTGTCGAGTTCGAGATCAACATGACGAACGCCGGCTCCCGCAACTTCTGGGAACTCGCTTTCATCCCCGCCGACCAGGCGTTCGTTGACGGCATGCCGTGCATCCCCGATCTGCCGTGCAACGCCAACCACAACTACGACGATCTCGGCGCGGTCGGGTTCGGCACGCACAACGGAGCGGGCACCGGCCTCTTGATGGCCGACGCCGACAACCCGAACGGGATCCAGGCCAACCGCCGCAACGCCACCACCCTCCCCAACGGCGACACCTACTACCCGACGTGCACCGCCGACGAATACTGCGCCCCAGCACGCGTACACGAGGACACGACCTCGATCCGTGACCGTTACGGCGTCATCATCGAACGCCGAGACGACGGGTCGACGTGGTTCGGCATTGAGCAGACCGACGGCACATGGGCATGGGTCGACTACGACCTCGAATGGCCCGACGGCCCCGTCCGGCTCGTGCTCAAGGCCCACGGCTACACCAACACCAAGAGCGGCCAGGGCCCCGAGTTCAACGGCAACCTGTCGCCGTCGATCGGCACCTTCACGTGGCACTGGGACGACCTTGACATCGTCGCTGGCGAGGCGATCCCCGCCGCTGAGCACTACGGCACCGACCTCGACGCTGACCGGTTCGTCACGTCATCGACCGGTGAGCCGTGTGTGGCGTTCGCTCAAGGTCAGCGCAACGAATCGAACCGCACCTACCTCCCGACGATTTCGTGCCCGGGCGGGTTCGGCGAGTTCGCCGGCCCTGGCGTCGAGTACGGCCCCATCCCTGAGGTTGCCGGCGGGTAACCCTTCGCCCGAAAGGGGCCGCCTGTGGCGATCCTCTACAACTATGTAGACAGCGGCGCGAACGTCACTGCGGTTGGCCTGTCTGACCCCCGGACCAGCGAGACCGGCGGCCAGTACGTGGCCATGGTCCTGACCCGTACGGGCGGGCTTTCGGTCACCGCTGACGACGCAACCAACTGGACGTCAGAAGGTCAGGGCACGGTCGGCGCAGAGACGTACGCCGTGTTCCGGGCGACCGACGCTGACGCCGTCACCTCGACATCGTTTACCCTGTCGGGCTCTAGCCGCATGATGGGGTTCCTGGTCTGGTCCGACGGCTGGGACGACTTGTCTGTCGCTGACGCCCTCGTTCTCACCACCGAGAACACGGCGGGCACGGCGCACGCTCCCGCTGATCTCACCGTTCCCGGCAGCGACAACTACGACGCCTTCCTGATGGGCGGGCGTGGCGGAAACAACACGACCGCCGGCGACTTCACGTCGATCGATTCGGGCGGCTGGACCGTCTTTGACTTCATCGCCGGAAACTCGTGGGACGGCATCGCCGCCTACCGCGAAGACAACTCGACACGCCCGTCCGATACCGGCACCTTCACCACCGCCGACACGACCGCATGGTCATGGCTCCACGTCGCCGCTCAGCGAGCATCGGCGGGCGGCCCGACCGAAGTCACGAGCTCGGGCACGATCAGCTACGGCTACACCGTCACCGGCACCCCGCAAACCGGAGCGTCAAGCGGCGGGACGGTCTCCTACGGCTACACCGTTTCAGGTGCTGGCCAGGCTGGCGCGACATCGGCCGGCACGATCGTCTACGGATACTCGGTCGCTGGTAGCGGCCAAGTCTCGAGCGAATCAACCAGCTCTGGTTCGATCACCTACGGGTACGCCGTTACCGGCACGCCATCGGTCGGGGCTGTCGGTTCCGGCACAATCGCCTACGGCTACGCGGTTACCGGTTCGGCGTCTGTGGGCGATGTCGGTTCTGGCTCTGTCGTCTACGGGTACGGCGTCACGGGTTCGGCGTCTGTCGATGTTCTCGGCGCTGGCACGATCGTCTACGGCTACACCGTCACCGGGTTCGCTACGACAAACGGCGGCGTCATTTCTAACGGCGCTGTCGTCTACGACTACCAGGTAACCGGCACCGCCCAGACCGGCACCACCGGGCTAGGCGCGGTCACCTACGGCTACACCGTCACCGGCACCCCGTCGGCCGGCGCGATCTCAGCCGGGACCATCGTCTACGGCTACTCGGTTGTCGGAACGGCGGTCACGAACGGCGGCGTACTCGCCTCCGGCTCGGTCGTTTACGGCTACGCGATCACCGGCACCCCGACAGCCACCGTCACCAGCTTGGGGACGGTTGTCTACGGCTACACGGTCACCGGTACGGCGATCATCCCGAACCCGGGCGGCCTGATCTTCCCGGCTGACGTCCTCATCGCGCACACGCCCGAAACGCTCACGGCCATCGCGGCCTCCTAACTCAACAGGAACACTCTGATGCCCTTTGTTGCTTCTGACTGGTCGTTCAACCGCACCTTGCGCCAAGTGCGCTACATCGGCGACGACCACGGCGGCGCGTCGCCTTCCTATTGCACCGGCCTCGAGCTGCATCGCGGCGGCCAAAGCCTGCTTGATGACGAGACATTCAGCGGGGACGACGAACTCGACATCACCACCGTCAACTTCTCGTCAAAGCAGTTCGACACGATCATCACGCTCGTCAACGGCTGGGACATCGACGACGCATCAGCGGAACATATCTATGGGGCGACGATCAACCAGGACGACGGCGACACCCGCTACGACCCGATCGCGAACGTCGGCAACGCTGACGTTCAAATCCAGATCATTCAGAACGGCGCAGTCCTCGCCGATGACTGGTGGAACTTCGGCGGCGGCGGCCTCAACCCCGACCCCGCCAATGGCATCTCGCACCGGTTCATCATCAAGGTCCGCGAGAGCGGGGCAGACATCGACGGGCGACGCCTGATCGGAACTGCTCGACGGATCGGCAAGGACTACAGCGAATCGATCATCAACGCCACCCAGTCAGGCGGCAACGTCTTCACCCTTTCTGACGCGGACGACCTGTTCAACACCACCGCCGAAGCCACGATTGCCGGTTGGACCGACATCGTCAACACGAACGAGGGTTACTCATCGATCGACGTCGACAACAACGGATCTCCCGAGTTCTACTACTCGACGTGGGACCGCGGATCCCGCGGAATCAACGATCTCTTTGAGCGAGGCAAGTGGCTCACCCGCGACGGCTCCGCCGAAACGCTCTACGGGCTACCTGCAGCGCTGTTCCGTGGACCCACGCACGAGATCGACATCGACAGCCCAACCGGCACGTTCACCGAACCCGAAGCGGTTTCCTGGCCATCAGGCACCGGCCAACTCTTGGCGATCGACTCGACCACTGCCGGCACGAAAATGTGGATCCAGCTTCTGACTGGCTCCGCACCCGCCGACAACGACACCATCACAGGCGGCACAAGCTCGGCAACCGCAGCAGTCAACGTCACCGTCACCGAGCGCCCGATCTCTACGCCGTTCATCGGCGCATCCGCTGGTTCGTCTGTGATCGGCGCTTTCGGCCTCGGCATCGAAGCGACCGACCTCAGCGCCGCCGACATCGTCACCGACCTCACCGCCGCCACGATCACCCCGCCCAACTTCCAAACCGGCGCAGTGTCCGGCCTGGTCATCGGCGAATCTCGAGTCCTCGTGTT
>JBCDCH010000119.1 GCA_039182125.1 Planctomycetota bacterium | reverse complement strand
GGGGGGCGGGGGGGGTTTCCCGGGGTCGATCATTTTTGTGGGGCCACCACGGGGTGCTTCTTAACCTGGCCCCGGTTGGCCGCCGCTCAAACGAGCAACCCGCGCTCCCGCAACATCCCCAGCGCCGCATCGATCTCCTCTACCGACAACCCACCCCGCTCCGCCATCGCCGCCGGCGGGTGATGCCCGTCGGCGAGGTTCAAACACCAAAGCACCGCCGACATCGGCACGCCCGCGTCGTATAACCCGTGCTTGCCCAACTGCGGCTCACCGCGGCCGTCCACTCGCAACGGCCCGACCTCGCCGCCAAAGGTCGGCTCCAAACGCCACGCCCCCGACTCCTCCAACTCCATCACCCACGCCAAGAGCAGTTCGAGCGTGTCGCTCATGAACGATTCGCGGACCAGTGAGAGGTCGTCGCCCGAGGTGTGGTACTGCGGATACTCACCGTTGGGGCTACGCGTGAGTCGGCCGATGGGCAGGTCAAAACCGGGACTGTTGTATTGACGTTCGTCGTAGTCGAAAGGCGTGAACTCGCGGACCTCCAAGCGCCCGTCGCGTCGCCCCTTCTCGGCAAGCCAGCGGTCACCCTCGGCATCGGGCCGGCGACACCGCTTGTACACGAGGCCGCCGCGATCCCCCGCACATGCAAGCACCAAGCCCGCGACAATCCGATCGACGCGCCGCTGATTTCGCCACAACCAACCCAACGCACCGATCGTCCCGGGCGCGAACACGAACCGGTACGTGTGCCGAAGCTCGCCCCACTGAGTCAGCGTCTCGGCCAGCGCCGCCAGCACCGCGATCGACGCGAGGTTGTCGTTGGCCAGCTGCGGGTGGCAACAGTGCGCTGAGAACAGGACGGTATCTTCCGACTTCCCCGGCAACACCAGCTCGCCGAAGTCCATCACGCCCGGCTCCAGCGTCGTGTCGATCTCGACCGTCACGCGCGTGTCGCGCTCGGCGTCCACAACGTTCGCCGGCAACGTGATCGCCGAGGCCGCGTTGTAGTAGCTCGTGACATATGGCAGGTCATCCGGCCGATCGGCGCGTGACCGGATCAACCCCGCGTCGGCCAGTTCGCCAATCGTGCCCTCGTACCGCCCCGGCGTGCTGTAGTTCACGACGTGAAGGTCGTGCACATCGGTGTCCGCGAGCATAGCGCCGTCGTCGGACACACACGTCGCCCGACGCAGCGTCCATTCGTTCGGTACCGTCCAGTCGAACAACGCTTCGCCGCTACGGACCGAATGGCGTTGCCACTCTCCGAGCCCGTTCACCTCACGGCCGATTGCGTCCAGCGTCGCCCGCAGTCCCGGCCCGGTGATACTGCGGCCTTTGATCGCGTAGAGCTGTTCGAGGAGTTCGATCATGATCGAATATTCGAACCGCGTTGCGGAGCAACGCAGCTGGGTGAACTGCAACTATGCGCTTAGCCGCGTTGCCCCGCAACACGGTTCGGTCGGAAGTCACCGTAAGTCGCGTCACGGTCGTTGATCACCGCCGGCTTGGCCGGCCAATCAATGCCGAACGCCGGATCATCCCACCGCACGCCACGGCCGGCCCCAGGCTCGTACGCCGTCGTCATCAGGTACGTCACCTCGGCGTTCTCCGTCAGCGTCAGATAGCCGTGCGCGAACCCCTTCGGCACATAAAACGTTCGCCGGTTCAGCGCCGACAGCTCGACCGCGTCCCATTGCCTGAACGTCGGTGACCCCGGTCGCAGGTCGATGATGCAATCCCAGATCACACCCTGGGTGCAGCGGACGAACTTGGTCTCGGCGTGCGGGTCGGCTTGGTAGTGCATGCCGCGGAGCGTGTGCTTGTGCGTGTTGAAGGCGATGCCCATCTGCTCGGCACCGGTGTCGAGGCCGCGCTCGGCGAGCGTCTTCTTGCACCATGTGCGGGCGAAGAAACCGCGCTCGTCGTCGAACCGCTGAACGTCGATGATCCACGCGCCGTCGAGTTTGCTCGCGGTGAACTGCATGTTCATTTCATCGGCAAATCGGCGAGCTTGCCGTAGAGCGCGGCTGCGGTCGCGGTGCCATTCTGGAGCTGGACAAGGTCGAACTTTTCGTTGGGCGCGTGCAGGTTGTCGTCGCCGAGGCCGAAGCCGACGAGCAACGTGTCGAGGCCGAGCTGTTGCTTGAGCAGGCCGACGACGGGGATGGAGCCGCCACCGCAGATGAGAGCGGGTTCTTTGCCAAAGCCGATTTCGACGGCCTGCCGCGCGAGCGTCATCGCCGGTGAATCCGCCGGCGTCAGCGCCGCCGGCTCTGCACCGAAGTACCTGAACGACAGTTCGACCGAGTCCGGAGCCTGCGCGCGTAGCTGTTGCTCGAACGCGGCTTGGATCTTCTTCGGGTCCTGAGCGGGGACGAGGCGGAAACTAACCTTGCCCATGGCCTTGCTTGGCAGGACGGTCTTCGCACCTTCACCGGTGTAGCCGCCGAGGATGCCGTTGACGTCGCATGTCGGTCGGGACCAGAGCCGCTCGAGCGTGGACCGGCCGGCCTCGCCGTCGAGCTTCTTCAACCCGAGTTCGTTGGCGAGCGCTTCGTCACTGCGGTCGAGCTTGGACCATGCGGCCAACTCATCGGCGGCCGGCTCCTGCACATCATCGTAGAAACCGGGAATCGTGACCCGGTTGTCCGCGTCCTTGAGCGAACCGAGCAGTTGGCAAAGGACGTTGCAGGGGTTGGGCACCGCCCCGCCGTACAAACCGCTGTGCAGATCGGACTTCGCGCCCTGCACCGTCACCTCGGCGTACATGAGGCCGCGCAGGCCGGTCGTGATCGCGGGCGTGTCGGCGTCGAACATGCCGGTGTCGCTGATGAGCGCGACGTCCGCCCGCAGGTCCTCGGCGTAGCTCCGCAGAAAACCTTCGAGGTTCGCCGAGGCGACTTCCTCCTCGCCCTCGACGAGCACGGTCAGGTTCACCGGCACGCCACCGTGGGCCTGCCACGCCTGGATCGCCGCGACGTGGCACCAGACCTGGCCCTTATCATCCGAGGCCCCGCGGGCAAAGAGTTTCCCATCCCGCACCGTCGGCTCGAACGCCGGCGTCTCCCAAAGCTCCAACGGCTCGGCCGGCTGAACGTCGTAGTGCCCGTAGAACAGCACCGTCGGCCGACCGGGCACATGCTTGTTCTTCGCCACCACGATCGGGTGCCCCGGCGTCGGCATGATCGATGTTTCGAGCTCGGCGAACTTCAGCTGATCGGCGAGCCATTGCGCGGCCCGCATCATGTCCGCCTTGTGATCCGGCTGCGCAGAAACAGACGGAATGGCGAGCCATTCCTTGAGCGCCGAGAGCGAAGCATCATGGCGAGCCGCTACCGTCGAGAGCACATCGTCGAGCATGCGACGATCCTACGCCCACCCCGCCTCAAGTCGCCGGCTCGATCGCATCGACATCGGCCTGCGTCCCACAGCCGAGTTCGAGGAAGCGGCAGACGTCGATGGCTAGGTTTTTTGCGGTCCGAGAATGATTGTGCGGAAACGCCTCCGATGTCCAAATCTCCAAAGCACCTTCGGAAGAAGCGATCGCCCGACGCAGCAACACGCACCGATCGTGCTCCTCGATTTCCGCCAAGTCGGTCAAGGCGATCGCAAGGTTGTTCTGCGTCGTCGCCCACTCCGACGGCGCGGTGTCCCGGGTATAGACCGTCAACGCCAACTCGTACGCCTCAATCGCGCTCTGTAGGTTCTCACCACGATCCCCCGTCCGCACCTCGGTCCACACGTTACCGAGGTTGTTCTGCGTCATCGCCCAAGCCGACGGTGCGGCGTCGCGCGAACGGATCTTCAACGCCAACTCAAACGCCTCCATCGCGCGCCACAGGTTCTCACCACGGTCACCTGTCGGCATCTTTCGCCACGCGCCGCCGAGGTTGTTCTGCGTCACCGCCCATTCCCAGGGCACGGCGTCGCGGGTGTAGACCGTCAACGCCAACTCATACGCCTCGATCGCCCGCCGCAGGTTCTCTTCACGGTCGCCCATTGGCAGGTTTGCCCACACCACGCCGAGGTTATTCTGAGTCATCGCCCACTGCGATGGCGCGGCGTCACGGGTGCGGACCGTCAACGCCAACTCGTACGCCTCGATTGCGTGACACAGATTCTTCCCACGGTCGCCGGTCGGAAGGTTCTTCCACGCTGTGCCGAGGTTGTTCTGCGTCATCGCCCACTGCGATGGCGTGGCATCACGGGTGCGGACCGTCAACGCCAACTCGTACGCCTCGATTGCGTGACACAGATTCTTCCCACGGTCGCCCGTCGGAATATCTCCTCACACCACGCCGAGGTTGTTCTGCGTCATCGCCCAATCCGGCGATCCGGCCTGCACGAGCTCGAGTGTGCCAGTGGCGACCTCGATGGCTCGTTGGCCATGCTCAGTCACATCGCCGAGGCGAGCTTGACCGTGAGCTCGCGTAACGTTGTTTCGGGCGGTTAAATCGTCGGGGCAAAGGGCGAAGACTTGCTCGTACGGCTCGATAGCCTTGTCGAACTCACCGGCGGCGTACCAGTTGTCGCCCTTGCGGGTGAGTAGACGAACGGTTTCGGCGAGCGGGTCGGCGAGGAGTTCGTCCAGCAGACGGTCGGCCTCATCGTGGCGGCGGGCGATTGTCTCGGCCAGCGCACGCTGCTCCTTGTCACCACGCTCCATGAGCAGTTGCGCGGCCTTGATGACTTCCGGCGGATACACCGTTTGCGTCGGGTCCACGCCGGGTTGCTTGTTCGCTTCTATAGCCGCGAGAACCTGTCGCACGGCGTCGTCGATCTTTTCCTGGGTATCATCGTGGCGTTCGTGGAGTTTGTCGAACTCGGCGAGGATGGTCTCGAAGTAGACGCGGGCGTTGTCGGCGTGGGCGGCGAAGCCGGCGTTGTCGAGGGTAGTAACGATCTCGTCACGGACGCGTTGGGCAATGAGATGTATCTCGCGGCCGTCAATCTTGGCCCAGACCCATGTGCGGCGTTCGATCAGAGCCGAGACATCGTCGGCGACTTCGGCGGCCGTGCGGACGCCGGTGCGGAGCGTGTCGAGTTGGGCGAGGACGTCGTTGCAGTGCTCGTCGAACGATTCAGCTTGCTTCCGCTCACCCCGGGCGGTGAGCAGGTGCAGGCCGACGAGCAGTAGTGCCGGGATCAGGACCGGGGCGGCGGTACCGAGCGTCAGGCCGCAGACCACGGTGGCGACAGCCGCCGGAGAATCGCACGCGAGGAGTTTGCGAATGGCGTAGGCGACCTCGCCGGCCGTACCCTCAGCGGCCACGTCGCGGAGCGTTCTGGCGAGCAGGTCTTTCACGCCCGGCTCACGCCACCTCGGCCGCCGCTTCGCGGGCGGCGACGCGGTCTTCGTGGAGGATCCAAAGGCTGCGCAGGCTCGTGAAGCCGACGTAGAAGTAGCCCGCGGCGAACATGCCGGTGAACGGGATCGACGCCGTGGCGAAGCTGTACCAGATGCTGATGAAAATGAAGGTCAGCATGTAGGTGCCGAACGCGATTTCGAGCATCGGTAATGGGAGCTTCTTGAGCCACCAGTGCAGGTCGTCGGAGGCGGGCTTGTCGTTGAGCGTCGGCTCGTCGACGGGCGCGGTGTGGGCGTGTTTGCCGGTGACGCCGAACTTGGGCGTGCGGACAAACTCGTTCCGCTTGGAGTGGCGGTCCTGGAAGACGCCTTCGAGAACGGCCTTAGCGTTGGACAGCGACATGCCCACGCCGAGAGCCATGAGGAACGGCAGATGCAGTAGCGTGCGGAAGAACGACGACTTTCCGAAGAGCTCACGCTGGGCCACGATGAAGAACGTGCTGGCCCCGCAGGTCGCGAGGATGAACATCGTGATGCCGAAGAGCATGCCGGCCAACGGGTAATCCTTAAGCGGGCCGGACACGGCGATGAACGCCGGGTAGACCAGGATCGTGAGGATCACCATCAGCGGGTGGACGATCGTGTTGGTCAGGTGGAAAAATGCTTCGGACTTGATCGCATACGGAAGCTGGGGACTGCGGAGAATGCGCGGCAGGAGCTTCATGCCGGTCTGCACACTGCCCTTGGTCCAGCGGTGGGCCTGCTGTTTGAAGGCGAGGATCTCTGGCGGAAGTTCGGCGGGCGCGGCGTACTGCGGGAGGTACACGAAGTTCCAACCGTTGAGCTGTGCGCGATATGACAGGTCGAGGTCTTCGGTGAGCGTGTCGTGCTCCCAGCCCCCGCCGTCAACGATGGCCTGGCGACGCCAGACCCCGGCCGTGCCGTTAAAGCCCATGTACATCCCGGCGCGGTTGCGGGCG
>JBCDCH010000118.1 GCA_039182125.1 Planctomycetota bacterium | reverse complement strand
CTTCTTGCTCGGACCGTCCTGGGTCGGCTGGGTTGCGGTGACGGCGTGGATGGTGGTCATCAGGCCTTCCTCGAGGCCGAAGTTGTCGAGGATGACCTTGGTGATCGGCGCGAGGCAGTTGGTGGTGCAGGAGGCGTTGGAGACGATGTCCTCGCCGTTGTAAGCGTCGTCGTTGACGCCCAGCACGATCGTCGGGACGGTCTCGGGCGACTTGGTCGGCGCGGAAATGACGACCTTCTTGGCCCCACCCTTGAGGTGGGCGGTGCAAGCCTCATGGGTCGTGAACAGGCCCGTCGACTCGACGACGACGTCGCAACCCAGATCGCCCCACGGCAGATTCGCCGGGTCACGCTCGGACATGCAGGGAATGGCCCGATCGCCGAGGATCAGGTTCTTCTCGTCGTTGCTGATCGCCCCGCCGAGTTGCTCGTTGAACTTGCCGTGGATGGTGTCGTACTTGAGCAGGTACGCGAGGTTGTCGGGGCCGACGAGGTCGTTGATACCGACGATTTCGATTTCGTCGTCGGAGCGGTAAGCGGCGGCACGGAAGACAAGACGACCGATGCGGCCGAAGCCGTTGATGCCTACTTTGATGCCCATTTCAGGATCACTTTCTGGTTGGTTTGCGTGGCGAAACGTGGTTGCACCGGCGTGGCGTCCGGCATGGGTTGCCGGGTGCGATGCGTTCGGGCAGAACCTAGAAACGCCCCACGCGACTTTCAAGCGCCGCCATCGATCAAGGCTGCAAAGTCGCGGGTGACATTCCGCCACGAACCACACGCACACGCACCATTAACACCGACGCAACTTAAGGATTGTCGCCCCGGCGATGCCCCGTATGCTCGAACTCACGATGACCCAGGGCGCCGAACAACCCGATCTGGCCAACGGCGGCCGGGTTGCGCTGATCGCCACGGGTACGACGCGTGACCGCCACGCCGAGACCTTGATGCACGCCGGTTACGACGTTTACGCCTTCGATGATCCGTATGCGGCGATGCTCGCGTTGTGTCGAAAGCCGCTGGTCTTTCGGGCGGTCGCCGTGTCGCTTCAGGCGATTTACCCGAAAGAGATGTCGCTCATCTCGGTCGTCGGCCGCCGCTATCCGCACATGCGGCTCATCGCCTGCGACACCGATGGCAGGCCGGCCGCTCTCGAACAAGCCCGACGGCTCGGCGTCACCGACATCCTCGACGCCGAAGGCCCCCGCCCCGTCGACACGCAACCCGTGGAAGGTGCGAGTTCCAAGACCCACGACGCCTCTCGCGCCGACGCCGTCGCCTTGACCGAGGAAGAAGCCGCCGCCCTCGCCGAAGACGCCGCGAACGACACCGCACAAGGCCCCCTGCTCACCCCAGAAGAACTCCGCGCCCTGCTCAGCGACGAGCACTAGGTCGGCGCGATGCTACAGCCACCAGCTTAGATCGATCTCGTGAAAGATGTCGTCGTGGGCGTCGGCTTCGTCGATTTGCACCTGCTCGAACTTCGATAGTGTCCGGCCTTCGTTGACGGCTTCGGCGAGGTCGACCAGGCGGTTGAAGCGTGTGGCGTGGCCGCTGACACGGAAGGTGCCGTAGTCGACGGCGCCGCCGGTGTGGATGACGAACGGCCAGTCGCTCGCCTGTAACAGCAACAACTGCCGGCCGGCCTTCTCCATGAGTTCCTTCACCGCTGGCTTCTCTTTCCAAGGCAACGCGTGCAGATTCTTCAGGAACGTCCCCTCGGCCCGATACTCGGTCTCCCACACCCAGCGGACCGTGTTGTTCATCCAAACCGTGTGGTCGCCGTTCTCGCCCCACGAACCTTCGGGCAAACGGGCGACCTTGTCGGGGTGCTTGCGATCAATGATCTCCTCTGTCGTGGCAAGGTTCACGTAAGGATCGCTGGCCGCGGCGAGGATCACGTCGCGTAGAAACTTGGGCCCTTCGAACCACCAATGGCCGAACAATTCCGCGTCAAACGAGGCCACGACGGTGCCACGTCGTCCAGTCTTGTCGCGGTGCTCGGCGAGAACGCCCTTGACCGTGTCGAGGAAATGATGGGCATGCTCGTGCAGCTTGCCGGGGATGTCGTCGGGGTAGTACGGGTCCTTGTCGGAGAGTGCCGTCTTTCGGCTCGTGACCTTGTGATAGCGAAGTCCGCGCTCGCCGTACTTGCGGTGGAACTCCAAGTACTCGCCGGCACCAGGGTACCCCAGATCGCTGGACCAGACCTGCTCGGAAACCTGCGGGTGTCGGCCGAAGGCGAACACGTCCGGCTTCTCCGCATGGCTCGCGACGCCGACCGGTTCGAGCGTGTTCCGCCAGCCGCGGCGTTGGTCCCAGTAGCTCGGGTCGTCGCCGACGGCGTGGAAGTTGCCGGCTTCCATGTACCCCAGCGGCTTGCCGCCTTCGAGCTGGTGACTGTCGACGAAGAAGTGGTTCACCCCGGCCGCCGCGATGAACTTCTCGATCCCCGGTCGACTGCGGGCGTTGTCGTAAAGCACGCTCGGCAGCCAGTGATCCCACGCAGGGCGGTACGCGCATTCGGGCAACCACATGCCGGTCGGCTTCTTGCCGAGGTGCTTCTCGCTCGTCGCTACGCCGGCCTTCATCTGGGCCGTGAGCATCTCGTCGTTGAGCACCAGCGGCATGTAGCAGTGCGTCGCATTCGACGTGAGCACTTGGATGTGGCCTTCCCTGAAACGCGCCGCGAACTCGCCGGGGATGTCACGGTTGATCCGCTCGAAGTGCTCCAGCTTGGTCGCGTACCACTCTTCCCACCGCTGCGCGAGATACGCGAAGTGCATCTCGTTCTTGGCCTCGAACTCCTTCCGATCGCTCTCGGCCCGACCGATCCGGCCGTGCAGGTACTCGACGAACCCGGTCTTGAACCGTTCGTGTGCAAGCTGCTCCAGCAGCACCGGCATCAACCCCATCGTGATCGCCGGCCGTACCCCGCCGAGCGCCGCTTCGCCGATGAAGTCGAGAATGGGCAGGTAGGTTTCCGCCGCCGCTTCGTACAACCAGAACTCCCCGTGTGGGTAGCTGCCATGGTGCAGGACGTAGGGAAGGTGGCCGTGAAGAACGATACAAAGCTCGCCGAGCGGTTCGGACATGCTGTGAGCGTAACGGCTCGCCGGTGAAATGAGGAACCGTGAGGCCGACGCGTCAGCGACAACGGACGCCAACGCTTACCGGCCGGCAGTCGGCGGCGCTATTGTGAAGCATGTCCGACCCGCGTGAACGTGTGGAGAAACTCGTCGATGCGGCACGCGTGGCTGGCGACGAGGTCGGCTGGTTCGAGCCGCTCTACGCCACGGCCAAGTCGGACGCGGATATCCCCTGGGCCGACGGCAAACCGAACCCCATGTTCGTCGAATGGCTCGATGAGACCGCCCCGCTGACGGGCAGAGCTTTGGTCATCGGTTGCGGACTGGGCGACGACGCTGAACTGCTCGCACAGCGCGGGTTCGACGTCACGGCGTTCGACATCAGCCGCTCGGCCATCCACCGTTGCCGCGAGCGGTTCCCCGACTCGCCGGTGCAATACGAGGTGGCCGATCTGCTGGACCCACCGCGGACTTACCGCGGCCGCAACGACCTGATCGTGGAAATCTACACGCTGCAAACGCTGCGTGGCGCGATGCGATTCACGGCGGCGTGCAACATCGCGGACTTCGCCCGCCCGGGCGGGCTGGTGTTCGCCTTGTGCCGGGGACGCGACGAAAGCGAGCCGGAGGGCACGATGCCGATGCCGCTCACGGCGGACGATCTGGCGGTGTTCGAACGCCGGGGACTCACGCGGGAGCGATTCGACGACTTTTTCGATGGCGAAACGCCTCCAAAGCGTCGTTTCCGGGCCGTTTACCGCCGCCCGGTCGCGATGTGAGTAGTCCCGGATGCGCGAGTTTCGGTTGTGAACCGGGAAGAATATTTGTAAGATTACAGGGTCATCAGCGACCGGACGTGCCGATCGGGCACCTCACGGGTTTTGTGACTGGGGATTCCGCCCAGTATGGCCGATGTCATTGCAGTCGTTCCGCCTCGCGGAATGAAACCAACCGCACCCTCTTCCCAGGATGGGACCCATGGCACGCGTCAAAGACATGTCGGACCAAACCGACCTTGATGAATCGCTTAGCGGCACCGCGTTCGGCGTCTCGCTGGTCGAATCGATGCACGGGGTCGAGAACCCGCTCGACACGCCGCCGGCGGATGACATGAAGGTTCACGCCTTGCCTCCCCTGCCGCCGATCGGCGAGCCGGAGAAGTTCTACGCCGATGGCATCGCCCGGGCCGAACGAGACGACGACCGCTATGCCCGCGTCGCCTACAAGGTCGGCCAGTACGTCACGCTTTCGCTCGACCCCAAGGCGAACTGGGCCGCGAAAAAGAAGTACTACAGCCACTGCATGCGGCGTCACTGTCAACCGCCGACTTACGCTCAGGGCGACGTACGCAAGTTCTTCAGCGACTTGGCCGACATCGTCCGCGAACACGCCGGCCAGGAAGCGATCAAGATCTGCTGCGAGCAGGACGACATCTTCGCCGCACGGTTGGGCATGGGCCAAACGAACGATGACTTGGTCGACGATGCCGAGGCGTTTTTCGACGAGATCGTGCCGACCGAAAAGCCCGCTTGGTTCCACGACGACGATTGGCGTCAGCTCTGCATGATCCGTGACCAGTGGGTCTGACCTTCACCAACCGCGTTCCCCAAACGAAGAGCCCGCGACGACGATCGTCGCGGGCTCATTGCTTGGTCAAAGGCATTAACGGAAGAGGTCGGTGATCCGGCGGGCATCACGCGGGACCATCTGCCGGCGTTGCTGGTCGTAGGTCAGCACGGCCAACACGCCGGTGCGATTATCGAGAACGTAAACGGCGTCTCCGCCCGCGGCGGTCTCAGCCGTTGCCGCTTGATAGTCGCGATTGCTGACGGTTTCGGTCGCCACGGCCGGCTCCGGCTTGACGAGGTGCAGCGCGACCAGGACGACGGCCATCAGCGCGAGAACGCCGACCGCGAAGCTCTTGACGTCGAGAGGACGGGATGCTGCCGATGTGGTGTGGGTTTGGCTCATGATTGGAGTTCCTTCGGCAGAGGTTACTGGGCGGCCTGGAAGACGCGGTTGAGGTCGATACTCGGCAGTGCTTCGAGCGACCCGTTGTTCTCGTCGAACGCGACGCCGATCATGCCGCCGTTGCGGGTGTCGAACACGTAGATGACGTCAGCGGGCACACCGATGACATTGCCGGGGAGCAACAGGTAATCCCCCTGCGGCGCGGCTTGGGCGTGGGCTTCGGGCGTGCCAAGGTATCGGCCAGCCAGGGACACCAACAGGGCCGCGTTGACCAGCAACAGCGCCCAAACGGCAACGGATCTTGAAATTCTCATGGATTGCTTTCGCGTGAAATGTCGGCGTCAAAACATCGGTCGTCAGACCATCAGTCGAGGTGCGTGCGCTTGGCGTTCTTGAACATCACCGCCACGCACGCAAGTGTCAGACCCGCAGCCACCGCGTAGGTCAGGGCGTAACCACCTTCCTCCAACAGGTATGGCCCATCCTCGTAGCCTTGGTGACGAACGTCCAAGGCTTCGGCCTCGTCGATCAGTTCCTGGGCACGTCCACGCTGGGCGAACGCTGGCGAAACGATCACGCACACCAGAAAGGCGGCAACCAGCCGACAGGTCCAAGGGCTTCTCAGCAGATGCTGCATCGCGGGGATCATAACAGCGTCTCCATCGGCCTCGCAAGTGAGCGGAAGTCGGACGTCGGCAACGCGACGGTCTCCCACTTGGCGCTGCGTTGCCGCATGTGGTTCCGGTAGTCGGCGAGTGAGATTGCCATGAGCCTATACCAACGGCTCAGATGACGAAACACGCCCGGTTCCTCGGCCTCGCCCGGCGGCAGGTCCGACGCCAGACCCGGCAGTCCGAGCGTCTCGTCCCGCGGCTCGATCCAATACGCGAACGCCAACACCGCCTGAAAGTCCTCGCCGAAGACTTGCTCCCACTGCAAAAGGTCGTCGACGTCGCGCTGGGTCGCCCACGTCTGCATGGACTTGCCGCCGGTCGCCCGACGGCCCTTGACGTCCACGAGCAGATTTGGGCCGTTGCGGCTGTAGACGAGAAAGTCGAACCCCTTGAGCTTTGCTTTGCCGAACAACGCACGCTTGGCTTCGTCCACCGCGACGTAAGGCGTTGCCCGCTCCCGCAGGAACGCTTCGAACGCCGCCTCGTAATGGATGCCCCGGTCAACCATCTCGGGTGAACATATTGGTAACAAGCCGCCGCCGCAACCGGCGTTCGTTCACGCAACCGGAAGTTCGACCGCGGTCTTTCCGTTGACCTTCTTCTTCTTGGGCTTCTTGG
>JBCDCH010000117.1 GCA_039182125.1 Planctomycetota bacterium | reverse complement strand
GGGGCGAAGGTCAGTGACCCGTCGGGGATCATCGTGTCCACGCCCGGCGTTGCCGTGCCGCTGAGCGTGACGTCCAATGTTAGCGCGTCGGAGAGGTCACCCGTTCGTTGGACCTCGAAGCTGATGATCTCGCCTTCGGTGACGGTGTGGTCCGGCGTGATAATGGTGACGACAGTGCCGCTCAGAAGTCGGCGGCATTCGAGTGATTCCAGCATCTGTCCCCTTTGGGTTTGAGTTGCCGGAAAGTTAGTGGCTTACCATCACCCATCGCAATACCAGAACAGGTGTATTTCATGCGTAACTGTGAAGCCCGACTATGAAGTAACTCACACCGACCCAGTTGAAGGACCGGAGAGGGGGTCGGAAGTCGATATACCTCGTTCACACGTCGAGATTCTTCACTTCCAGCGCGTGGTCCTCGATGTACTGGCGGCGCTTCTCCACGTCCTCTCCCATCAGCACGCTGAAGAGCCGCTCGGCTTCGCCGGCTTCTTCCAGGGTCACGCGCATCAGGGTGCGGCGTTCGGGGTCGAGGGTGGTTTCCCAGAGCTGCTCGGCGTTCATTTCGCCCAGGCCTTTGAACCGCTGGATCTCGAAGCCTTCTCGGCCGATCTCGTGGATCTTCGGCAGCAGGCCGGCGACGCCGGGGACGTCGTAGGTTTTGCCGTCCTGCTCGAAGGCGAACTTGGTGGTCATCAGCTCGCCGGTGACGCTTTCCTCTTGGGTCAGGAAGTAGTCGTCGATCGCGATGCCCCACTCGGACAGGCGGGCGAAGACCTTTTCCAACTCGCGGGCTTCGTGGAGCTCGTTGCTCTTTTCGAGGACCTTGCGCGGGGTGCCGTTGGCCGAGCCGTTGGTCGAGGCCTCGACGGCTTCCATCTCCTCGTCGCGGACCAGCAGGTCGTTGGCAGCGAGGTACTCGTCGCGCTGGGCCGAGGAATGGAAGAAGTGTTCCTCGCCGTCGACGACGATGCGGTGGTGCGGGAGCTTGCCGTCGGGGTCGCGCATGGCGAGCAGGTCGGCGAACGGAATCCCGCGGCGCTCGACGACGGTGACGAAGTCGGCCAGGCGTTCGAGGGTGTGCAGGACGTGACCGAGTTCCTCGCCGTCGATGCGGGAGGTTTCGTTGCCTTCGTCGTCGCGAAGGATCAATGCGGTGCCCTCGGTGCCGAGGTTGAGGGTGATGCCGCGCATGGTCTTTTCGTTGAGGACGTACTCGCTCTTGCTGCGGCGTTTGACCTTGTAGAGCGGCGGCTGGGCGACGTACACCCGGCCCGACGCGATCAGGTCCTTCATGTGACGGAAGAAGAACGTCAACAGCAGCGTGCGGATGTGGGATCCGTCCACGTCGGCGTCGGTCATGATGATGATCTTGCCGTAGCGTCGTTTGTCGATGTCGAAGTCGTCGGAGAGGCCGGCACCGATGGCGGGGATGATCGTGCGGATTTCCTCGTGGCCGAGCATCTTGACGACGGTGGCCTTCTCGACGTTGAGCAGCTTGCCGCGCAGGGCGAGGATGGCCTGGGTGAGCGAGTCGCGGCCCTGCTTGGCGCTGCCGCCGGCCGAGTCACCCTCGACGAGGAACAGCTCGGTCTCTTCGTTGGACTTGCTGCGACAATCGGTGAGCTTGCCGGGGAGCGAGTTGCCTTCCAAGGCGTTCTTGCGGCGGGTCAACTCACGCGCCTTGCGTGCCGCCTCCCGGGCCTCGGCGGCTTGGAGGGATTTTTCGAAGATCGTCTTGGCGAGCTTGGGGTTCTCCTCGAAGAACGACGCGAGCTTGTCGTTGACGATGGACTGGACGAAGCCCTCGACCTCGTTGTTGCCGAGCTTGGTCTTGGTCTGGCCCTCGAACTGCGGGTTGGGCACGGCGAGGGACATCACGACGGTGAGACCTTCGCGGATGTCGTCGCCGGAGGGCGAGATGTTCTTGACGATGCCGGCGGTCTTGGCGTAGCGGTTGAGGGTGCCGGTCAGGGACGTTTTGATGCCCGAGACGTGGGTGCCGCCCTCGTGGGTGTTGATGTTGTTGACGTAGCCGATGATTTGTTCGGAGTAGCCGTCGGTCCATTGCATCGCGAGGTCGATGGACAGGCCGGAGGCTTCGTCCTCGCCGTCGAAGCGGATGATGGGGGTGAGGCTGTTCTTGCCTTCGTTGACGTACTCGACGAATGCGGTCAGGCCGTCGTCGTACTTGAAGGTCTCTTTCTTGGAGTCGCGCTCGTCCTCGATGGTGATCTGCAGGCCGGGGTTAAGAAATGCCAGTTCCCGCATCCGCTTGGCCAGGACGTCGTACTGGAACTCGGTGGAGATGGTGAAGATCTGGTCGTCGGGCTTGAAGGTGACCTTGGTGCCGGTCTTGTCGCGGTCGCCGACGACCTTGAGGTCCTCGGTGCGCTTGCCGCGCTCGAAGGCCATGTGATGGACCTTGCCGTCGCGGGAGACTTCGACTTCGAGGAACTCGGACAGCGCGTTGACGACCGAAGCACCGACGCCGTGCAGGCCGCCGGAGACCTTGTACGCCCCGCCGCTGTCGTTCTCGAACTTCCCGCCGGCGCCGAGGGTGGAGAAGACGACTTCGACGGTGGGGATGCCTTCGGTCGGGTGAATGCCCACGGGAATGCCGCGGCCGTCGTCGGCGATGGTGACGCCGCCGTCGGCGTTGATCTTGACCAGGATCGCCGAGCAGTGACCGGCGGTGGCTTCGTCGACGGAGTTGTCGACGATCTCGGAGACGAGGTGGTGCAGGCCGCGAACGCCTTGGTCACCGATGTACATGTTGGGCCGCTTGCGGACGTGCTCGATGCCTTCGAGCACTTTGATCATCGTCTCGTCGTACGCGTCCTTCTGGGGGGTCGGCAGGTCGGCGGAAGTCTCGGGCGCGGGCTGATCTGACATATCTTCGTTTCTCAAAGAGCGGCTCGAATTTCGGAGTCCCCATAGTACGCAAAAGCCCGGCGGATTTCCCGCGGGACAAGGCATTTAGGCTTGCTCATAAATCCCTGTATCCTCTGCGCTTATGGATCGATTTTTATTGAAGCTCCCGGACGGCCGCGTCGCCCTACCGTCGGACATGTTTCGGCTGTCCCGTGAGGTCCGTTTCAACCTCGACACCACCCCTGCCGGCGGCTGGTCCGTCACGGGCGACAACTCGTTCGGCGGCAAACCGCCCGCCCTCGGATCGACGCCTGCCCTGCGTCACTACCTCGCCCTGCGTGCCACGATCACCGGCGAGATCCTGCCCGAGTACGGCTACCTGCGCAACATCAAGGACATCGACATCGCCCTGCGTGATCACAGCCTGCCGATGATCGCAGACGCTCTGCGATACGGCCGATTCCACGGCGGTGGACAGGTTCTGCAACAGGTGTACGCCGACATTCGCGACCGCATGCCGGGCAATCCGGTGACCGACATGGAGCTGGTTCTCAGCCCCCAGTGCGGCCTCAGCATCGACCAAACCAACCCCGCCATGGTGAAACTGACCCAGACCTTCGAGTTTGCCGCCGGCCATCGTCTGCACAATCCGGACCTCTCCGACGAGGAGAACCGCCGGATGTTCGGCAAGTGCAACAACCCCCACGGCCACGGCCACAACTACATCGTTGGCGTCACAGTTACGGGCGAACCCGACGACAACGGCGTCGTGATGGACCTGGCCGAGCTCGAACGCATCGTCGACGCGACGGTCATCGACGACTTCGATCACAAGAATCTGAACGTCGAGATCGCCGAGTTTCAGGAACTGATCCCCAGCGTCGAAAACATCGCCAAGGTCGTTTACAACCGGCTCAAGGCCCAACTACCGCTGCTCGATAAAGTCTGCGTCTGGGAAACGCCCAAGACCTGGTGCGAGTATGGCGGCTGAGGCGGCTTGGATCGGCCATGTCAATGCACCGTTATAATCCGGCCCCACGATTATTTTGCGGATGAATTGCGCCCCGTCTCGCGATATTCTTTGGGTCGTGACGCCGGGGAAGGTACAGCACGAGATCATGGATGCGGCGAAGAACTCGCCGCAGACGCTGATCGACTACACCCGGCAACTCCGGGCCGACCACACCCCTCGCACCCCGCGCCAGAAAAGACGCTTCGCGATCAAGGCGGCGGCGATCGGTACGGTCGTGGCCGGTGTGTTCTGCGTCGGCGTCTTCTCCGGCAAAGCGGCCCGCGAACATGCCCCGAGATTTCTGGGCCCGGGGGCGGCCGTCGCTTCACACGAACTCAGCCCGAGCATCGTCGTGTACGAAGAACTGCCCAGTGCCGCACGGGACTTACTCGTGGACACGGCATACATCAACCCACTGGCCCATCAACGGCCGGTCGCCGTTCATTCGAGCCGACAAACCCGGCACACCTACCAAATGCTCACGCGGTCCGAAACGGTCAACACGGCCTCGGACCACGGGGCCCAGGCACTTCTCACGGAACTGCGCACCATCAATGGGCAGTCGCGGATCGTTTCGGTCCGCTACATCCCGGCCGGGACCAACGCACAGGTCGCCGGTTTCCTCATCGAGACGTTCGACCTGTCGGGGTTCTTCGCCCGGCCCAAGCGTGTGTACCAGGCGTTCATCGCCGACGTGGTAAATGCGCTGCCCACCGATCAGTCCGGAGCGCGTGACTTCCGACTCTTTGCCGGAGAAGTCGAGTCCGACGAGGCGGGCCATTTCACGATCCCCTACGAAGTGGGTAATCAACGCGGCATCATCGACGGTTACCTCCGGCCCGACGGTCGCACCGTCGATCTGCAACTCCGCGAAGACACCATCCGCCGCATGCTCGAAACCAACCCGGTTCACATGCAGGTCGAACACCGGCAATCGGCTTGGTTGCCGTAGTCTCCGCCTCCTTCTTGAGTCCTTTCGCACAAGCGCATTCCCAACAGGCATGAGCACTGGCTGGGCACATGGCTTGATCGCGGGCATTCCCGTCAACCAAAACCACGGGGCGTTCTCGGCTCGAGAACGCCCCGTGGTTGTCGTTTTTTCGGCTGACAGCCTTGTTGGCTACTCGCTGCTCAGGAGCGGGAAGGTGTCTTGTTCGACCTCACGCTGGATGATGATCGTCGGCTTCACGAGGATCAGCAGGACCGATTCGTCCTTGGCCATCGATCGGTTGGTGAATAGACGCTTGAGGAACGGCACCTTTGAAAGGACGGGCACACCGGCCTCACGCTCGATCTCACCCGAGAGGGTCTGGCCACCGAGCAGGAGCGTGCCACCGTCGGGAACGCTCACGGTCGTGGCCACGAGCGTGATTTCCGTCTCGGGAAGCTGAATCGATCCTGCGAAGGCCGAGAGCGGCAGGTCGGCGTCATCGTCGTCCGCACCGCCGTCAGCCAAGCCGCTGAAGGTCGTGAAGGTCGCCAGCGACAACAGCGACGAGAGCTGCGGACGGAGGGTCATTTTCACGTACTTCCGGTCGGCCGAAACGGTGGCCTGCACGTCGAGAATCACACCGGTCGGGATGAAGTCGATTTCCGGGTCGAAACCGACCGAGCCCTGACCGACGACCGGCTCGATGTCCGAGACATACGCCTGGAAGGTGGCCACGACGACGTAGGCACGCTGACCGTTGAAGAGCGTGACACGCGGAGCGGTGAGCGAGGTCACGTTCTGGTTGAGCTGGGTCGCCCGCAGCAGGAACGTTGCCTCGAAGTCGTCCAGGAACGCGGTGAATCCGGTGGAGATGCCGAAGTCTTCGCTCGTGATGATGTCCTCGCTGGCGAGGTTGCCGGGGATACCCGTACCGAGGGAGAAAGGTGCGGTGAAGGTCGAGGAACCGGTCGACACCGCAACCGGGCTGATGCCGTCGTCGACACCGGAAAACTCGGCCGGCGTTCCGGCAAAGCCGCCCAGCGGGCGAATGTCGTTGCCTTCAAAGTTGAATCGGAAGTCGAAGTCGACGCCGATGTCTTCGAGGTAGTTACGTTGCACGCTAAGGAAGCGTGTCTCGATGTTGATCTGAATCGCCTGCGACTCGCGGAGCTTGGCGAGCAGGTTGAATATCTCGCGCTGGTTCTCCGGCGTCTGTGTGACAATGAGTTGGCCGTTGAAGTCGCGGATGGACCCGATGGTCCCGCCGTTGTCCTTCCAGGTGTCGGACGCGACGGTTTCCGTGATCAGCTCGATGACGTTCTCGGTGATTTCCTCACGGGACGGACCATCGTCGCCGCCGGTACCACCACCGCCGCCACCGCCGCCGCCACCGAAGAGACCACCGCCACCGCCGCCGCCTCCACCACCGAAGCCGCCGCCTCCACCGCCGCCGCCGCCTCCTCCACCGCCGAAGCCGCCTCCACCACCGCCGCCGCCACCGCCGCCACCGCCTCCACCACCGCCGCCACCGGCGATGTCGCC
>JBCDCH010000116.1 GCA_039182125.1 Planctomycetota bacterium | reverse complement strand
GTTCACGACGCCCAACGTCGACCAGGAAGAACTCAACCGCGTCCTGAACAACTGGGGCTCCACCGCCGCCCCGAGCTTCGAAGGCTCCGCGGTGCCCGAACCCGCGACGCTGGCTCTGCTCGGCGGTCTCGCGCTCGCCGGCTTGCGCCGTCGCGGCGCCTGAGCCGATCCGATCGGATCTTGCCGGGGCCGCGCTGACGCGCGGCCCCGGCGTTTTTCTGGGCGACACCGCAAACCCCATCCGTACTGAGGCCACCGGTATCACCAACGCCGGCGGCCTCGCGACCGTCGGCGGGCTCCGCAGCGATGAAACCGCCACCGCCGCGTCAGCGCGACTCTCCTTCAGCCGTTTCCTTCCGAGCTCAAAGACCCCGAACTCCACCTCCGGACGCACCCATGAAGTTCTCCCCCATTGCCGTCGCGCTGCCCGCGCTGTGCCTGCTGCTCGCCACCGTCCTCATCACGGCCGACACGTACGCCAATGACGCCGACGTCTTCGAGCGCCTTCCCATCGAGATCGAAGCGGTTGGCATCAACGGCCGAACCCTCGTCGTCGCGCCCGACGGCAAGCCCGACGCCGCCGGCACGGAGGACGACCCGCTCTCGCTCCAAGCCGCCGCCGATCAGACCCAGCCCGGCGACACCGTCCTGCTCCGGGGGGGCACTTACCGCAACGCCGACAACCCCGGCGAATTCGCGGTTTTGATCATCCGCAACCCGGGCACCGCCGAGAACTGGATCCGGTACGCCAACTATCCCGGCGAGCATCCGGTGTTCGATTTCAACAGCCTGCGCGCCATCCAAGTTGCCGGCGCGAGTCACCTCGTCATTGAGGGCCTCGAGATCGACGGCCGCAACGACGAGGTCGATCCCAAGGAAGCCTGGGACCACGCCGAAGCCTTCAAGGGCGACGACTTCACGCGTAACGAGTTTTTCGGCGTAGGCATCCGCGTCAGCACGTCGGACGATGGCGGCCCGAAACGTTTTGCGCATCACATCATCATCCGCAACAATCACGTTCACCACTGTTCGGGCGGCGGGATCGCCACCGGCCGGGCCGACTACCTCCTCATCGAGGACAACATCGTTCACCACAACGCGTTCTACACCCCCTGGGGCGGCAGCGGCATCAGCATCTGGACCAGCGCGAACCACGACGACCGCCAGGACGTCTACCGCACGGTGGTCCGCCGGAACATCTGCTTCCAGAACGATAACCTTGTCGAATTCTGGATGCTCAATTCGCTCTCCGACGGCAACGGCATCATCCTCGACGCCCTACAAAACACCCAAGACAACCTCACCCAGGACGGCTACAACCGGGCGTATGAGGGGCGGATCCTCGTCGCGGACAACCTCTGCTTCTACAACGGCGGCCGGGGCGTCAACGTCTTCGAGTCGGACAACGCGGATATCGTGAACAACACGTTGTTCGCAAACGCGCAGCGGGGGAACATCGAGAACGAGATCGAATTCGGCCGGGCGCACAACATGAACGTCCACTTCAACGTGATCGTGCCGCTGCCGGACAAGCGGGCGTTCGGTGGATACCAATCGGAGAACGTCGTGAACAGCCACAACATGATCTCCGGCGGCGAAGAGCACCCGAACTTCAAGTTCGGCCCGAGCACACTCCGCGAGACGCCACGGTTTATCAAGAAGCCCAAACGCGCCACGCCCGGCCACCCGCCCGTGGACCTGGACAGCTTCGATTTCTCCTTGCGGCCCAACTCGCCCGGCGCAGGCGTGATGGGTGCCCGACTTGCCGATTGAGCCATGACGCGCCCGAACTGTTGACTTACTCACGAAGCGGCCGTTTAATCGCGGCCGCTTCTTTTCCTTCGCGTCCCTTTTTCTTTCGTTGGAACACCTAATGAGCCTCGAACCCGGAACCCGGTTTGTCCTTGGCGTCGACTTCGGAACCAACTCGGCCCGCGCCTTGGTCGTGGACTGCTCGAACGGACGTGAAGTCGCCACTCACGTCGTGAACTACCCGAGCGGAGAGCACGGCATCCTGCTGGACCCCGCCGAGCCCGACCTTGCTCGTCAGCGGCCCGACGATTACATCATCGGCTTCGAAGGCAGCGTCCGCGGCGCGGTCGAAGCGGCCCTTAACGACGCTGCGTTCGCGCCGGATCGAGTTGTCGGCATTGGCATCGATACGACCGGGTCGACGCCCATTCCCGTCGATAAGGAAGGCACGCCGCTGGGCATGACCCCCGCGTTCAAGGAACATCTGGCCGCGCAGGCGTGGCTGTGGAAAGACCACACGTCGCACGCGGAAGCCGCGGAAATCACGGCCCTGGCGCAAAAGCGCGGCGAGCCTTACCTGGCAAAGTGCGGCGGAACATATTCGTCTGAGTGGTTCTGGTCGAAGGTGCTCAAGTGTGCACGGGTGGCGCCGGATGTGTTCGACGCGGCATACTCGTGGGTCGAATGTGCGGACTGGATCCCGGCATACGCATGCGGAAACCTTGACCCGGCCAAGCTTGTCCGCGGCGTGTGCGCGGCGGGGCACAAGGCGATGTATCACGAACAGTGGGGCGGCCTGCCCAGCGAAGATTTTTTAAGCGAGCTGGACCCGAAGCTCGGAGCGTTGCGGTCGCGGCTGTACGACGTGGCCGTGCCCTCCAGCGAACCCGCGGGTCGGCTCGACCCACAAGTCGCCGAACGATGCGGTTTGCCCGCGGGCATCCCGATCGCCACCGGCGCTTTCGACGCGCACCACGGCGCGGTCGGTGCCGGTGTCTCGCCGGGCACGCTGGTGAAGATCATGGGCACCAGCACGTGCGACATCACGACCTGGCCGGTGGACGAACGTAAGCCGCTGGACGACATCCCGGGCCTATGCGGGATCGTGCCCGGCTCGGTCATCGCGAATGAGTACGGACTCGAAGCCGGGCAGTCCGCGGTCGGCGACTTGTTCAACTGGGTGGCGCGGCAAATCGCCCCCGAGAAATACACCGACGCCGGCGACGCACACGTCGCCATGACCCAGGAAGCCGAGCGGCTACGTCCGGGGGCAACCGGTCTGCTTGCGCTCGATTGGAACAACGGTAATCGCACCGTGCTGGTCAACTCACGGCTTTCCGGCTTGCTGCTCGGACAAACGTTGCACACCACCACCGCCGAGGTCTACCGCGCCGTCGTCGAGGCGACGGCGTTCGGCGCGTTGATGATCGTCAACCGTTTCGAGGAGTACGGCGTCAAGATCGAACGCGTCATCAACTGCGGCGGCATCGCCGAGAAAAGCCCGTTCGTCATGCAGATCTACGCCGACGTGCTGAACCGGCCGATGCAGGTCAGCCGGTCCGGCCAGACTTGCGCGTTGGGCGCAGCGATCTTCGGATCGATTGTTGGCGGGGCTTACAGCAAAGCCGCCGACGCCCAAGCCGCCATGACTGGCGTGAAAGACAAGGTCTACACGCCCGACCCTCAGGCCGTCATGGTTTACGCCGAGTTGTTTGGGTTGTACGCGACCTTGCACGACGCCTTTGGCGGCGTGAACAGCTCGGCAAGCCTTGGCGAGGTCATGCCGAAGCTCATGGCCATCCGCGACCGTCAGCGCAAAACCGGTTCTTGAATCCGGGCTTAAAGCCTCGAGCTGGAATCAAAGCTTAGAACTTGCGGCACATCGACGACACCCATGGCCCGGGCCGGGCCTCCGGCCTGACCGCTTTGCTTCTGTAACTACGGGCGATACCCGCCGCGTTATGGTGAATGCATATGGGCTGTTGCCTTCCGTCTACCCAAGGCTCGCTGCGATACCGAGCGACGGGAGGGGAAGTTGCGGCCGAATCTAAAAGCTCGATTTGGTCCGATCGAGGGCAAATGGCCGTTAGTCTTCCCGATACGACGGTCGCGGAAAGGTGGTACATCGGTCCGCGCCTTAATCCCCGCCGAGCCAAGCAAGAACCGCTACTCTCTGCCGAGTTTTGACCATGGATGCTAGAGAACTGCTGGGCTCACAGATTTGGCTGGAGCAACACGATACGCCCAAGCGTGTAGACGGCCTATTTAAGAAAGCGGCACAGACTGGGCTGGGCTGGGCGCGGCTGTTCCTGATGTGGCCCTGGTTGCAGCCGACGCCCGATTTGCCTGAAGACGAGTGGAACTGGGAGTTGTGGGATCACGCGTTCGACGCCGCGGGGCGACACGGCATCAAGATCAAGGCGACACTCACCGCCAACAGCGGGCCCTGGCACTGGGGCACGCCTTCGATGTTGCACTCGCACACGGGCTTCATCGAGCGGTCGATGTGGGGCAAGAGTGAGGCGTACACACGGGCTTGCGTCACCCGCTACCACCGACACCCGGCGCTGGGTCAGTGGGTCCTGTGGAACGAGCCGTTCGACGAAGGCTGGGACACGCCGGAGTTTTCCGCGTTCTGGCGGACCTGGCTCGGGGATCGCTACGGCCACCGCCTCGACCTCTTGAACCAGAAATGGGGCACAGGCTACGCGTCCTTCGAGGAGATCCCGCGTGCCGAGCGCGTGCCGCACGCCGCCCATACCGCAGCGGCTTGGAACAGTTCGTTTCCGCATCTGGACGAGATCAACTGTCGACAAGACTGGCTCATACACCAACTCCGCGCGGTGCGCGACTGGGTCCGCGCGATCGATCCGATCACCTCAACCTGCGTCAACCCGACGCATATCCACGCCAATCGCCCCCACGGCGGCACCGATCTGGAAGCGATGTGCAATCTGGTCGACGTCCTGGGAGCGAGCTTCCATCCGTCCTGGCACTTCACCTTCGCCAACCGCGCCGACTTTCCGGGTTTGATCTACGCCGGCGTCTCGGCCCTGCGCGAAATCCCGGGCGGACACGCGATCGAAACCACCGAGGTTCAAACCGGCAATACCGCCGACAGCGGCCTGATCCCCAACGACGCCGGCCCCGACGCGGTGGCGAAGTACCATCTCGCCGCGCTGGCCGCGGGCAGCAAGAGCGTGACGGGCTGGTGTTTCAATGCCCGCCAGCACGACAACGAAGCCGGAGACTGGGCGCTTCTCGACGACGCGGACGAGCCCGGACCCCGCGCCGTCGCGTTGCGCCACCTTCACGATCGTCTCGACGCGATCCTTCAAAGTCACGGCCCGATGCGACCCGTTCGGCCTCGGGTCTGGGTCGCGACGGACAGCACGACTCAAACGTACGAAGCGATTCACGGCCGGCAACCCCTCGTCAACACGCCGGGCCGACACCACGAAGACAGCGCCCGCGGTGCCGCGATGCTCGTTGTGGAATGCCTCCGCCAAGGCGTCCCCGCCTCGACCGTGCCGCTGATTCATCTGGCCGAACGCCTCCGGCCCGGAGACGTCGCGATCCTTTCCCACCTCACGGCCTACGACCCCGAGCTTGCCGAATCGATCCTTGAGCGGGTCCGCTCGGGGGTGACTCTTGTGATCGACGCGACAACCGGACGCCGCGACCAGCACCTGTCCATGCCACGCCCTTGGCCGGGCGGATTTAGCGCGTCGATCGGCTTACGCATGCAAGGATTAGAAAGCCGAGCCGAGGGCTGGGCGTTGGCGTCCGGCGGCCACGCGATCCTTTGCCGCTCTCGCCCCGACACGACAGACCCGAACGCTTGGTCAGCTCTCGCGTCACCCCGCTTCGCGGACGGCGAACCGCTCGCTCTTAAACGCCGGTTCGGCGAAGGCCGTGTCGTTCACGTCAGATCGCCGATCGGCCCCTCGCTGCTCCACGACGAGTCCCCCGCGTGGCACGAGTTGCTCGCGTCGCTTACCGAGTCGATCGACCTGACCGTGCGTCCCGCCGTACCTACGGACGCGGTCTTCTTGCCGATCCACCTTGGCGATCGAGCCGCCGTGGTCATCGTCGGCGGCGAAGGGCAACAGTCCGTTCGACTCAAGTCGGCGACCGCGCTGGGACGTGACTTATGGTCGGATGCAACACTAGAACGCCCGGCCTGGGCAGAACAAATCGTTGCCCTGAATCAGGGCTGCGCCATCGTCACCTGAAGGCAAAGCCCAACGCCGCACAAAATCGAGAACCGATCTTCGGCATGAAGCTCGAGTCGGCTTTTTCTCGAGATCGTGATCTGCGGTCCACCATGCGACGCGGCCGATTCGCGAAACAGTCAATGGGATTGACGCGAAGGCTGGAAAAAAACCACGATGTAACCTCGCTCCTTACTTTCATACGCCGATGTTCCCAACCACGCGACGACGCCGATTCATGCCCTTCACCGCGTAGGCGAACAGTGCGGTCGTTTTCCCGTGCTCTGATCGTCATTCATAATGTTCAGCATCAGCCGCGGCACAACGCAGACGATCAGCAGCGACATCGACACATCCTGCGGAAGTGATAAGCCGGATCACCGCCGCGCGAAAGACGTGATGCCGAAGTCTTCAAACCGTCCAGACCGGCTCACAACACGCCAACCTCATATCCAACACCACGAATGAATAATCTCTCCACGCCGAGCCGTTGACCGTTTCGCCCGTAGGCGGCAATCTTTTTTGATCGTTTTGACCGATTGCCCCAAGGAGGGGTTGACCGATCTGATTGATGACGCGATAACGGCCGTCGCCGATCTGCTTTCCGGTTGCGGGTCACGAGTCGTTTTTCTTCAGGGGTTCGAAGATGACAACGCAGACTTCCGGATCCGTCGCAAGCCGCGGGTTTCGCGGTGGGCGGGT
>JBCDCH010000115.1 GCA_039182125.1 Planctomycetota bacterium | reverse complement strand
GCCTTGCGCAGCGTGCCGGCGGGGATGAAAACGAACGCGTCCTTCGGCGAGACGACCTTGTAGTAGTTGCCTTCCTCGGCGAGGATCGTCACGGTGTCGTCCTTGGATAGCAGCAGCTGCTCGCGGTACGACTCGCCGGGCCCACGGAGGCTGGCGGCCTTGACGGGGGTGCGGTCCTGGTTGATGGTGCCGGTCTCGCCGTCGCCCTGGGCATTGACGAAGGCCTTGGAGACGTAGCTGGTCACGCCCTCGGGCACACGAATCTGGTACCAGGTCTGGTTGAAGAGGACCTTCTCGACGCGGGCCATGTCGGGCAGCTTGTCCTTGGCGACTTCGGCGGCTTTGCCGAGGCCGACGATGCCGGGGACGTTCTCGGTGCCGCCGCGGCGGGCGCGTTCCTGTGGGCCGCCGACCAGCAGTGGATCAACGCGCAAGCCCTTGCGGACAAACAGCGCCCCGACGCCCTTGGGCCCGTGGAACTTGTGCGATGCGATGGTCGCCATGTCGAAGCCGAGCCGATGAAAGTCGGCGGGGATCTTGCCCAGCGCCTGGGTCGCATCGCAGTGGAACGGCACACCCTTCTCCCGGCAGATATCGGCGATCTGCGCGACGTCGAAGAGCACGCCCGTCTCGTTGTTCGCCCACATCATCGTGCAGAATGCGACATCGTCGTCGAGTGCCGATGCAAGTGCGTCCATGTCGAGCGTGCCATCGTCGTGGACGCCGACGCTGCGGACGTCGAGGCCGGCGTCGACGTGCTTCTCGCACATCTGCTTGGTGGCCGAGTGTTCGACGGTGCTGGTGACAACGACTGTGCGGGGTGCGCGGGCGGCGAGCAAGGACCGGAACGCGGTGTTCGACGCCTCGGTACCGCCACCGGTGAAGATCAGTTCGCGGTCGGAACAGCCGAGAAAGTCGGCGAGCTGCGCCCGGGCCTCGTCGATGGCCTGGCGCGAGCGTTGGCCGAAGCGGTGGGCACTGGACGGGTTGCCGTACAACTCCTGCAGAAACGGCACCATCGCGGCGACGACCTGCGGGTCGGGCTTGGTCGTGGCGTTGTTGTCGAGGTAGACGACTTGCATGGCGAGGATGGTAGCAACGAGCCCCGACTTCCGAGCGAGACCCTCGAACTGGACGGCAAGCGCCGATTATCACGCCCGAGCAGTTTCAACACTGCCGAAACAAACTGAACCCGCAGCGCATGGCCGATGTATCTCTCGTATCCTTGCAGAAGACATGAACACCCGTACGGCCATTCGTAGACGTGATCCCAGTGCCCTTGCCGATGCGAAGGCCTCTGGTGGTGCGTCTTCCCTGGCATTGCGGGTGCAGGCCGCGGTCGGGCCCGAACTCGCGGCGGTCGAGGACATGTTTGACAACGAACTGGCCAGCGACATCGCCAGCGTTCGGACGCTCGTCAAGCACGTCGAACGCTTCCGCGGGAAGATGCTTCGCCCGATGCTCACCCTGCTCACCGGCAAAGCGTGCGGGAACCTCAACGAGGACCACATTGTCCTTTCGGCCGTCGTCGAGATGGTTCACATGGCGACGCTCGTCCACGACGACGTACTCGACGAAGCCGAGTTGCGCCGCAAGGGCGCGACACTCAACCACCTGCGTGGTAATGAGGCGGCCGTGTTGCTGGGCGATTTCCTGATCTCGCACAGCTACCACCTTTGCAGCAGCCTCGCCGACCAATCGGCCGCCCGTGAGGTCGGTGCCTGCACCAACCGCGTCTGCGAGGGCGAGCTCCTGCAGATTCACCACCGCAGCGACCTCGACCTCGACGAAGACACGTACCTCGAAATCATCAGCCGAAAGACGGCCGCGCTGACCGCGACCTGTTGCAAGCTCGGCGCACGTCACGCCGGTGCGTCGGACGAGGTGATCGACGCACTCACGGAGTACGGCCTTCTCCTCGGCATCGCGTTCCAGATTCAGGACGACATCCTCGACCTCGTCGGTGATGTCCGCGAGGTCGGCAAGACGCTTGGCATCGACGTCGAGAAGCAGAAGCTGACGCTGCCGATGATCCATTTCCTGCGGACCGCGCCGGCCGAGCACCGCGAGTTGATGCGGTCACTGCTGCGTGGTGCCGAGCCGGACAAGGCCGAGCGGATTCGCAACCTCATCGCCCCGAGCGACGCACTGCCCTACGCCCGTCGCCGGGCCGAGCACTACGTCAAGCAGGCGATGAGCAAGCTCGACGTTCTCGATGACGGCGAAGCGAAGTCGGTGCTGATGGATATCGCGGCGTTCGTGACGAAGCGCTCGGTGTAATCCGGCGATGCGGATCGGGGCCGTGGCTTCTATCCTCCCCGCATGCGTATCTTTCTGATTGCCGTGCTCGGTTTGTACCTCGGTGCGTCGAGTTGCGCCTTGCAGCAACAACGGGATTCGGACACACCAGCTGCCGTCCGGCCGGTGGCTGACCTGCAGCCGGTCACCGGACTGCCGTTGCGCGGCGTGGGCATGCAGATCCAACGCGTCGACTGGATCGACCGGTACAAACAATCAATCGACGAAGTTGCCGACCTCGGGGCCGACACGGTGAAGATCGTCGTCGACGCCCGCCAGGAAGACGGCACCTCCAACCGCATCTACCTCGACATGCGGATGACACCGGCGCCGAACCAACTCGCCGAGGTCATCCGCCACGCGAAAGACCGCGGGCTTCGTGTGATCCTCATGCCGATCGTGCTGCTCGACCAGCCGAAGAACAATGAATGGCGCGGCACGATCGAGCCGCAGAGCTGGGACGCATGGTTCGACAGCTACCGCGAGATGCTCCTGCACTTCGCTTCGATTGGTGCCGGAACCGGGGCCGACGTGTTCGTGGTCGGCAGCGAACTCATCAGTGCCCAATCGCACGAGGACCAGTGGCGACGAACCATCGCCGATGTCCGCAAGGTCTTCCCCGGCGCCTTGACCTACTCAAGCAACTGGGATCGGTACACGGCGGTGCCTTTCTGGGATGCGTTGGACCTCATCGGCATGAACAGCTACTGGAAGCTCGGCGAGGGCCCGGACGCATCGGTCGAGGAAATCGTCGGCCGGTGGAAAGCGATTCAGGGCGAGTTGCTGCCGTGGGTGCGCTCGACCGGCAAGCCGCTGCTGCTGACCGAGGTCGGCTGGCACACCCGCAACAACGCGGCGTATGAGCCGTGGGACTACACCACCGACGACCCGATCGACCCGGCGTTGCAGGCCCGCCTTTATGAAGGGTTCTTCCAGGCTTGGGACGGCGTCGACGAGCTCGGCGGTTACAGCATCTGGGAATGGCCCCCCGGCGACGGCGGCCCCACCGACAGCGGCTACACCCCCGAAGGCAAACCGGCCGAAGACGTGCTGCGACGGGAGTGGTCGCAATAGCGGACCAACATTCACCGCCGAGCCGCCCTACGCTCTGTGTCCCATGTCACTCATGCGCACGCACAACTGTGGTGAGCTCCGGGCCGATCATGCCGGGCAGGACGTTTCGCTTTGCGGCTGGGTGGCCAATTGGCGCGACCACGGCGGGCTCGTGTTTCTCGACCTGCGCGATCGCTTCGGCATCACGCAGATCACCTTCGACCCCGAAGAGTGCGGGGCCGATGTAACCGCGCTCGCGCAGAAGGCCCGCAACGAGTGGTGTCTCGGCGTTGCCGGCAAGGTCGCCCTACGCGGCGAAGGTTTGGAAAACCCCAAGCTCGCCACCGGCAAGATCGAAGTCCGCGGTCTCAAACTGACCGTCTTCTCCAGCTGCCCGACGCCGCCGTTCGAGCTGGCCGAGGCGGAGAAGGTCGCCGAGGACAAGCGTTTGGAGTACCGCTTCCTCGACCTGCGCCGCACCAAGCTGCAGGACACGCTCAAGGTGCGTAGCGACGTGATGAAGATCATGCGCGACGTGCTGGTAGGCGAGGAGGGTTTCCTCGACATCGAGACGCCGATCCTGACGCGGGCGACGCCGGAGGGTGCGCGGGACTTCATCGTGCCGAGCCGATTGATGCCGGGCAGTTTCTACGCCCTGCCGCAGAGCCCGCAGTTGTTCAAGCAAATCCTGATGGTCGGCGGCTGTGACCGGTACATGCAGCTCGCGAAATGCTTCCGCGACGAGGACCCGCGTGCGGATCGTGTTCCGGAGTTCACGCAGCTGGACATCGAGCTTTCGTTCGTCGACGCCGACGAGGTGATCCGCGTCGCCGAGCGCGTCGTGCGGGAGATCTGGAAGCAGGTGCTAGACAAGGACGTGCCGGACCCGATCCCGCACATGAGCTACGACGAGGCGATGCGCCGCTTCGGCACCGACCGCCCGGACCTGAGGTTCGGCATGGAGCTGCACGACGTGACCGAACTGGGCAAGAAGACCGACTTCAAGGTCTTCGCCAACGCCCCGGCGGTGAAGTGCATCGTCGTCCCCGGCGGTGCGAGCATGACCCGCAAGCAGACCGACGCGCTGGCCGACTGGGCCAAGGGCTTCGGTGCTGGCGGTATGCCTGTGACCAAGGTCGAGGGCGGCACGCTCGCCACCGGCCTCGCGAAGTTCCTCGAACCCATCGCCGCCGAGCTGATCAGCACCACTGGCGCGGCCGACGGCGACCTCATCGCGTTCGCCGCCGACAAGCCCAAGCTCGTCAACAAGGTACTCGGCGAGCTGCGTCTCAAGCTGGCCAAAGACCTTGAGATGGAGCCGAGCAGCGACTTCGCCTGGGTGTGGATCGACGAGTGGCCCGCCTTCAAGTACGACGAAGACAAGGACACGCTCACCTACAGCCACCACCCGTTCACGATGGTCAACGACGACCAGGTCGAGGCCCTGCTCGATGCGGCCAAAGCCGGCGATCGGGACAAGCTGCTCTCGATCAAGACCAAGGCGTACGACATCGTCTGCAACGGCTACGAACTGGGCGGCGGTTCGATCCGTATCCACGACATCGGCCTGCAACGCGCCGTCCTCACCGCGCTCGGCGTCGACGAGCAACGCCAACAGGAGAACTTTGGCTTCCTGCTCAAGGCACTCGAGTACGGCGCGCCGCCACACGGCGGTCTCGCGTTCGGCTTCGACCGGCTCGTGATGATGCTCCGCGACACCGAAAACATCCGCGACGTCATCGCCTTCCCCAAGACCCAGACCGGCGTCGACCTGCTCTGCGAAGCCCCCGCGCCCGTCGATGATGCTCAACTCGCCGAAGCGAACATCAAGGTCGCCACTGAGCCGGCCGCGCCCAAGTCGGCCGTAAAATCGCTCGACGAACTCGTCGGCAAGTAACCCGGCCCCCTCACGGGATCGGCAGATCGCGGAAGGCGAAGTCAGCTTCGACCGTTTGGCGTTGCGTCGGAATCTCCCAGTGCAGGCTCGCGGGGACAACCGGATCGTCGCGACGCGGGTTGATGCTTCCCTCGGCAATGGCGCTGAACGTGTAGCGGTGTCGATCGCCGGGTCGGTCGGCCCGTTCATGCCGGATGTCACGCAACCGCATGGCCCGGCCGGTGCTGTCGGTAACCTTGACGCGGCGAAACAAGTCCTCGGCCGCCATCCGGCTTGTCTCGGGCACGGTGACGCTGAGCGACAGTCCGAAACGCCGGCCCCCGAACGGGTTGGCCGGAGCGACGGTCGCTGACCAGCCGTTACCGAGTGTCGTGTCGGTATCGCCGGCCAAGTCCGCTTCGATCGTTCGCCATTGGTCGAGCGCGTCCGCGTGAATGATGCCGGCCAGTTCGGTGATTCTTTCGCCGAGCCGGCCCATGTCCGGATGGTCGAGCCCGATGGTCACGGCGACGCCGCCGGTCGTGGAGGTTTTGGATCGTGGCCGGAGGCGGGTTCGCAGGTCGTTACCGCGATCGTCCTCGGCGCGATCGAGCGTGACGCTCAAGCCTTCGTGAGCCAGCGCGAGCTTGGGCTCGGCGTGGATCGTGAGTCCGATGCCGAACTTGCCACGGACGTCGTTGGCGGCATGGTCGGCGATGCGGACCGCGTCGAACGTCACCGCCCGCTCGCGCCGAATCTCACGCAGCTCGATCAGGAACGGCCCACTCACCTCGCTCGGCCCGGACGCCACCGCCTGCCACGCCCGATTGCACAGCAGCACGTCGTTCTTGCCCGGACGCAGGTAGAGGTGGGTCTGCTCCCGCAGATCGCGCATGACCTCCCAAAGCGGCAACCCCGCGTAGTCGGCGGTGATCCGCGGCAGGTTCTGCTTCTCGGCCAGATCAGGCGGGTGCAGACCGATCGTCATGCCGGTCTGCTCGGAGAGCGTGGCAAGCACGTCGGGCAGTTCCGCGTTGTTGAACGCGAGTGTCACCCGGGTCGCGCCCTGCTTCGACTCTTCCTCGATCCTGGCCAGCGCCGACTCGATACACGCGGCGGTCTCCGGATCCGTCCCGTTGGCGAGCGCCGCCTCGAGCACCGGCACGGCGGCGGCCCCGAGCGCGACCAACTCCCGCTCGGCCTTGCGACGCTCCCGCCACACCTCGCTCGAAAGTTGTTCCACCAGCGCCACGGCGGGACCGTCGACGGCATCTGAAGGCACATCGGACACCGGCAACAGGCCGAGAAGGCAAGACGCGATGAGTGTCGACACGGCAACTCCTTTCAGACTCGGGTGCGCGGCCACCAACAAGTCTGATCGGAAAGATACCGTCCGCGGCTGAACGACAATGTGTCGGACGCCGCGGACGGTGCTTTCCCGTAAGGAATCTAACGGTTCTACCGACTAAATCAGCGCCGACCGCTTCTCGGCGACCGTCGCGATCAGCTTTTTCATCGGATCGGCGAACTTGGCGAGCCCTTCTTCCATGAGCGTTTTCTCCATCGCGTCATCGTCGACCTTCTCGTCGATCTCGGCCAGCACGGCATCGGCGGGCATCTTGTCGACGGTGCGTTCGTAAGCAGCGTTCATCGAAGCGATGGCGTCGTTGGTGGCGGGCGGGTTGGTTTGGATGTCG
>JBCDCH010000114.1 GCA_039182125.1 Planctomycetota bacterium | reverse complement strand
GAAGCGTTGGCGAGGATGTCGAGCCGGGGGAGCAGTCCGTTTTCCGCCACGCCGACCGCGCGCCGTGCGTCGTCGATCCGGTCCCGTGCGGTTTGCAGATCGAGCCGATACGCCAGCGCTTGCGCTTCGGCGGTTTCGCCGGACAGTTCCGCGACCTCGATTTCCTGGGGCACGATCTCCAACGGTGTCGTGACCGGCATGCCGAGAACGATCTTGAAGTCGTCCAGCGCGTTCGCGTAGCTCGTCTCGGCGTCGTTGAGCGCGTCCTCGGCGCGCAGTAGCGAGTTGGCCGCGCGCTGCACGCCGAGGATGTCCTGCCGACCCGCGGCGTAGTTGGCTTCCTGGCGTTCGAGCAAGCGCAGGTTCAGCCGGTAGTTCAGGTAGTTGTTGCGGACGCTCTGCTGGCTGGTCACCAGACGGAAGTACCGGCTGGCCACGTCGACCGCGAACCGCCGACGGAATCGCTCGAAGCTGCGCACCTGGTACACGAGCGAGCGCTCCTGCAGGATCAGCGGCTCGAGGTTCACCCAGCCGGCCCCGCGTAGCAGTGGCACCGCCGCGCTCAGGGCGATCTCCGCTTCCTCGCCGTCGGTGACCGAGTCGCTGAACGCGTCGACGAACCGCACGAGTGCTTGCGCCGTGACTTCGCCGCCGTAGGGTAGTTGCTGGGTCACGCCCGCGCGTGCGGTGGAGCGCAAGGCGGACGGAAAGCCGGCATCACTGTCGCCGTCGGCGTAGTCCAACGAACCGCCGGCAAAGAAACGCGGTGAGAAAAAGTGTCGTTCGAGCGTGACGTCCAACGCCTCGAGATACAGCGCTTCGAGTTCGTCCTGGTACTCGCGACTGTTGGCCGTCGCATAGGTCAGGGCATCGGCCAGCCCGAACGAGAGCGCGTCGGACTCGAACGCGGGCGGGCCGAACTCCAACTGCATGATCGCGAGCTGCTCGGCGAGTTGGCTGGAAGCGATGCCGGTGTCGGTCTGCGGTCCGAACTCCGCCGGCGGGCCGAGCGGCCCGCCGGGTAGCGTTTCCTTGAGGACGTCGATCGCGATCGGTGCGTCGACGGGGCGGACCGTCAGCGGGGCATACTCGAAGGCCGGCTCACCCGGCACGGCGTCGTCGGGGATCTCCAACTGCACGGCGGGTACATAGCCGAGCGTCGCCTCGGATCTTTCGGAGATGAGTTGGGCAACTTCTCGGTCCGCCCAGCGTTGATAGGTCGTTGGCGTGCAACCCGCCAAAAGGAATACAAAAATTACGGCCATTCGCATAAGGCCCCACAGTAGCGCCTGTGTCCGTGAGCTTTCGACGCCGAACGCATATCCTCTTTGCATGCCCACGGATGTGCCCACCCAGACGATCGCCAACGTTCCGCTCCTCGACCTGCGTCGCCAATACGCCGGCATCCGCGAGGAGATTCGAAACGCCATCGACGAGATCGCCGACCAACAGGCGCTGGTACTCGGCAAGGTGACGGCGGAGTTCGAATCGGACCTGGCCGACTATTGCGATTGCACCCACGCGATCGGCTGCTCGTCGGGGACCGACGCGCTCATCATGGCGATGATGGCGATCGACATTCAGCCGGGCGACGAGGTGATCCTGCCGAGCTTCACGTTCTTCGCCACCGCCGGCTGCGTGCATCGGATGGGCGCGGTGCCGGTGTTCGCGGACATTGATCCGCGCACCTTCAACCTCGACCCGGCCGACATCGAGCACCGGATCACCCCGAAGACGAGGGCGATCGTGCCGGTGCATCTGTTTGGCCAGTGCGCCGACATGGACGCGATCAACCGCATCGCTTGCAGCCACGACCTGCTCGTCCTCGAAGACGCCGCCCAAGCGATCGGTGCGACGCGCAACGGTCGACCGGCGTGCAGCATGGGCTGGATGGGCGCGCTCAGTTTCTATCCGACCAAGAATCTCGGCGCGTTCGGCGACGCGGGTGCGGTGCTCTGCCGTGACGACGCGTTGGCCGATCGGCTGCGCAAGCTCCGCGTGCATGGCTCGGGCCACACCTACTACCACGACGAGGTCGGCGGTAACTTCCGCATCGACGCGCTTCAGTCGGCCGTGCTCAAGGTCAAACTGCAGTACCTCGAAAAGTGGCACGACGCTCGGCGGGCCAACGCGGCGTACTACGACGAGCGGTTCGCGGAGGTCGAGCAGATCGTGACGCCGTTCATCGATGCGGGGAACAAGAGCATCTACAACCAGTACGTCGTTCGCGTGAAAGACCGTGACGCCGTCAAGGAAAAGCTCGGTGAGCACGGCGTCGGTAGCGGAATTTATTACCCATTGGGCCTGCATTTGCAGAAGTGCTTCGGCTATCGCGGCGGCAAAGTCGGCGACCTGCCGCACACCGAGTCGGCCCAGGCCGAAGTCCTTGCGTTGCCGGTGTATCCGGAACTGACCGAGCCGGAGCGCGAACGCGTGGCCGATGTGCTGATCGACGTCGTTGACTGATCACCCGCCGATCCGGCTCATCTGCTCGTTGCCGCGTTGGCTGTGTGTGTCGGGTTTCATCGCGACGCATTCGACGAACGCGTCGGCAAGGTCACGGGTCGGGAGCAACGGTCGTAGGTCGACCTCGCCGCCGTCGAAGAGGCAACTGCGCAGCACGCCGGTCGCGGTGAGACGCAGGCGGTTGCAGGTCGAGCAGAAAGGCGCGGACATGGCGCTGATGAAGCCGACCTTGCCGATGCCACCGGGCAGACGCCAGACGATCGCGGGACCGACGCCCGCGTCCGGGTCGGCCGGTTCGAGGTCGCCGATACGGGCGCGGATGTCGCCTTCGGCGATGAACACGTCGCCGTAGTTTCTCGGCGCCCCACATCCACCCGCCGGACCGATCTCGTCCATGCCGGCACCGTCGTAAAACGCACTGTCGCCCAGCGGCATGTACTCGATGAACCGCACCGTCATCGGCGTGGATCGTGTCAGCTCCGCGAAGTCGGCAAACTCGTCGTCGTTGACGCCGCGCATCGCGACGACGTTGAGCTTGACACGCAAGCCGGCCATGAGTGCGGCGTCGATGCCGGCGCGGACTTTCGAGAGATCGCCTGTTCGCGTGATGCGGCGAAACTTCTCGGGGTCGAGCGAGTCGATGCTCACCGTGATCCGGTCCAACCCCGCGGCGCGGAGCGGTTCGGCGAGGTCGGCCAACGCGAACCCGTTGGTCGTCATCGACAGGTCCGTGATGCCCGGCACGCGGCGGAGTCGGGAAACAAGTTCGATGATTCCCGGCCGCAGCGTCGGCTCGCCGCCGGTGAGTTTCACATGATCAATGCCGTGCGCATCCACCGCCGTCCGCACGACCGTCTCGATCTCCTCGAAGTCGAGCAGTTCGTTTTTCGGTAACCACCGGACGCCATCGGCGGGCATGCAATAGCCGCAGCGGAAGTTGCAGCGATCGGTCACCGACACACGCAGCATCCGCACAGCCGCGATCGACCGCGGGCCGGTGTCGGTGTTCGGCGTGTCGAGAAGGGGAAGCCGCACGGTCGCATCGTACCCGCTCAGTCGAGCAGATGGGTTGCGGTGATGCCGAGGACGAAGGCGAGAGAAACCACCGCGAACATCGTGTAGCCGATGCGGGCGGCTTGTTGCTGGATGCCCGGCAGTTCGTCGGCGGTGGCGAAGACGCGCGCCGGCCAGAGGCGGAGCGTGACGCGGCTGAAGAGTCCGCAGGCGACGAGCCACAACACCAGCTTCGCCGCGTTCATCACCCACCAGCCCGTCCCGCCCGGCCAGAACAGCAGGGTGACCCCGCTTCCACCGATCGCCGTCAGCGCCACGATTACGGCCCGCCGCATGCCTGCCGAGACCGTCTGCACGATCTGTTCGAACTTCTCCGGGTCGTTCAGGTGTGCCCGCAGGCGTGGCTGAAAGACGAACAAGGAGTAGCACATCGACCCGAGCCAGATCGCCGACGCGGTGAGGTGGATGCCGACGAGAATGAAGTGGAGAACCTGCATGTCCCGAAAGAAAACGGCGGAGCGATGGGTGTCGCTCCGCCGTCGGTGGGTTACTTGCCGCCGGGTGCCGCGGCCGGGGGACCGGCACCGCCCGGGGGTTCGAGAATGTTCTGGTACTGCCCGGTGTCGATGATGGTGATGCCGACGAACAAGAGCAGGAACAGCAACGCCGCCACGAGGGCGACTGTGTTGAACGGATTGTCCCAACGCAGGTGCATGAAGATGACGGCGACGAACGCGGCCTTGACGACGGCGATGCCGATCGCGATGGCGAGGTTCATGGCCGGGCCGAAGTCGAGCTTGGTGACCGCAACGGTCAGGATCGAGAGCACCATGAGCACGCCGAAGGTGCCGTAGAGCATCCACAACGGTACGGGGTGGGCCAGTGCGTGCTCGTCGTGGTGGTCAGTGTCGTGGACGTCTTCCTTCGGCACGCCGTCGGCGAGCAGCGCGCGGTCCTCGGGGCTGAGCTGGCTCAGGTCCTTGGCGTAGGGATGGGCTTTGAGTGCGTCGGCCATGGGTTTAGTGGATGAGATACAGCAGCGGGAAGAGGAAGATCCAGATCAGGTCGACGAGGTGCCAGTAGAGGCCGACGATGTCAACGGGCGTAAAGTACTTGGGGCTGAACGTGCCGGCCGCGGTCTTGAGTGCGACCCAGCCGATCAGGCCCATGCCGATCAAGACGTGGACGCCGTGCAGACCGGTCATGGCGTAGTAGATGCCGTAGAAAGTATCGACGTTGGCTTGGTCGTCCTTGGAGAGATCGGCATAGTCGATGCCGTGGCCACCGTGTCCGCCGCCATGACTGTCCCCGTGTGCGTCATCGTGGGAATCGCCGTGGGCGTGGCCGTCGTGGGCGACAACGACTTCGTTCACGTCTTCGTCGACAAACTTGGGATCGAGGCCGTTGTGGTTGCCGAAGACACGGGCGTCGCCGTCACGGATGCGGGCATCGGTGCCTTCGACGTGGAACGTCGGTTTGATGACCATCGCGTCACCGGTGCCGGCGTTCGGGTCGGTGTACTCAATGCCCCACGCGGCCATGTCGAGCGGCTTCTCCGCGTGGGCGTCGCCGTGGTCGTCTGCCGCATGCTCATCGGCCGAGTGGCCATCCGCTGTCGCGTCGGGCTCGACTTCGATCGCCGGGGCCGCGCCGGCGTCGGTTCCCGTTCCGGCTTCGTCCTGTGCCTCAATCACTGCGGCTTCGGGCGCGGGGCTTTCTTCTTCGCCGACATAGATTTCGGAATAGATGTTGTTGGAGCCGAGGAAGATGCCCTTGGAGATCTTCTCGTAGTACTCGACCGACTTGATGCCCATGAACCCAAAGCCGCCGAGGAGCGTGACCAGCAGCAGTGCCAGGCACTGTTTGGTGTTACCCAGCTGAATCGCCCGAACGGCGAGGGCCATCGTGAGGGAGGAGGTGATCAGCACCAGCGTGTTGATGAACCCGAGCGTGGTGTTGAGCGATTGGGCGGCGTACTGGAAGACGTCGGGGTGGTTGGCTCGGTACACGAAGTACGCGACGAACAGCCCGCCAAACATGAGGATCTCGGTGCCGAGAAAGACCCACATGCCGAGCTTGCCCGAAGCGTATTGCTGGGTGGGCGTGTCGAAGTGGTGAGCCAAATGCTCAGGGCCGTGGGTGCCGTCGGGGTTTAAGTCATGATCGTGATGATCATGTGCATCGTCGGCGGGATGGTTGGCGGGGATGCTTGTCATGGGGGCGATCTCGGGGAAACGGCTCGCAGTGTCCAAGCACCACCCGCGGCCGTCAAGCCACGGGTGGTGGGGTGGGTTAGTGGTTGGGCTTGACCGCTTGGAGTTCGCTGCGGACGGCGTCGTCCTTGAGCACCCATTCTTCGGTGCTCTCTTCCCAACGCCAGCGCTTCAGGTCGTAGGGATCGCCGGCGGTCGGAGCCTGCTTGAAGTTGTCGTGCGGCGGCGGGCTGGTGGTTTGCCACTCGAGCGTGTTGGCACCCCACGGATTGGCGGGCGCCTTCTTGCCGTACCAGATCGAGTGAAGCCAGTTGCCCAGCACGAGGAACAGACCCAGGCCCATCAGGAACGCGCCCCAAGTGCTGATCTGGTGGTAAATCTCGTACTGCGGTTCGTAGCTGGCGTAGCGGCGGGGCATGCCTTGGGCACCGAGGATGAACTGGATGAAGAACGCGAGATTGAAGCCCACGATTGTGACGATCGCCGCGAGCTTGCCGAAGCCCTCGTGGAACATCACGCCGAAGATCTTCGGCCACCAGTAGTACATCCCGGCCACGAGACTGAAGAGCACCGTGCCCATCATGACGTAGTGGAAGTGGGCGACGACGAAGTACGTGTCGTGCAGGTGGATGTCGGTCGAGAGGGTGCCCAGGTGCAGTCCGGTGAGGCCGCCGATGGTGAACACGAGGATCGAGCCGAGCACCCAGTACATGACGGTGTTCAAACGGATCGACCCGCCGTACATGGTGGAGAGCCAGTTGAACACCTTCACGGCCGACGGGATCGAGACGGAGAACGTGATCAGCGAGAACAGGGCATTGGCCAGTGCGGACTGGCCGGAGGTGAACATGTGGTGGCCCCAGACCAGGAAGCCGAACAGGGCGATGGCAACGCTGGAGAGGGCGATGAAGTTGTAGCCGAAGATGTGCTTGCGGCACATGACGCCGATGGTCTCGGATATCACGCCCAGCGCCGGCAGCACCATGATGTAAACCGCCGGGTGGCTGTAGAACCAGAAGAAGTGCTGGTAAAGCACCGGGTCACCGCCGAGTGCCGGGTCGAAGATGCCGATCTGCAGCAACCGTTCGGCCGCGAGCAGCAGCAGGGTGATCGCCAGGACCGGGGTGGCCAGAATCTGGATGAGCGCCGTGGCGTACAGCGCCCAAGCGAACAGCGGCAGCCGGAACCACGTCATGCCCTTGGGACGGAGCATGTGGATCGAGGCGATGAAGTTCAGGCCGGTGAGGATCGAGGAGAAGCCGAGGATGAAGACGCCGATGGTCGCGGGGACGACGGCGGCGGTGGTCTTGGACGTCGAGTAGGGCGTGTAGAACACCCAGCCGGTGTCGAGTCCGTAGGGGAAGAGCCAGCCCCAGTTATCCATCCAGATCGCCAGTTCGGCCGCGTTCATGTACGACGCCATCGCCGCGTTCACGAGACCGCCGACGAGAATCCAGACGAAGAACAGCGAGCCGAGGACGTAGATGTGAAAGCTGGCGAGGTTGAGCTTGGGGAAAGCGACGTCCTTGGCCCCGAGCATGATGGGCAGGACGAAGTTGCCGAGGATGGCCGGAATCGCGGGGATGATGAACAGGAACGTCATCACCGCCCCGTGCAGCGTGAACATCTGGTTGTACTGACTGGTCCAGGTGTCGGCGATCAGGTGTGGCAGGGTCTGGCCGGCCCAGATCAGCTCGGTGCGGAGCAGGACCGCAAAGATGCCGCCGAGGAGGAACGTCGCCAGCACGCCGACCATGTACATGATGCCGATGCGCTTGTGATCGAGCGTCAAGGCCCAGGACAGGAAACCCTTGCCGTGGGTCAGGTAGTTGTCCAGCTTCTCATTGGAGACGGGCTGGCCGTAGATATCGGTGGGGTTGGCGACGGGCGGGGGGGTGTTGATGACACTCATGGCAACAGGGGGTTGAGCCGCCGAATCATGCCGGCGGGTGTTGGACTGGCTGGTTAGCCGAGCAGGCTCGGCGAGGTTGCGGGCACAGGCGTCCGCGTGACGATCCGATTATTCGCTGGGTTCTTCTTCAGGCATGAGCGTCTTCCAGTCGGACTTTTCGTCCATCGCTGGCTGCTCGGGATCGGTGTACTGACTGATCGACTTCATGTATTCAATCAGCGCGAGGTACTGGGCGTCGGTGAACTGATAGGCCCCCATGCCGTTGCGGTTGTAGCCGCCCTGAACGGTCTTGGCCAAGGGGTACTCGATCGACTCAATGATGTACTCCCGGCCCACGCGTTCCTGCTCGATGGGCGGGACGACGCTGTGATCAGCCG
>JBCDCH010000113.1 GCA_039182125.1 Planctomycetota bacterium | reverse complement strand
CACAACCTCGCCGTAGATCGCTTCGCGCATCTGCTCGGCAGCGTCGGCGGGGCTGAGCCCGACGGCCGCGAGTTCGGCGTGACGGTAGCGGATCGGCAGCGATGTGATCATGACCTCGCGGTTGGCGTTCACATCGCGAGCACCCGGCAGGGTTTGCAACTCGCCCTCGATCTCCTTGGCGACGCGTCGTAGCTCGGAGAGGTTCTCGCCGAACACGTTGATCGCGATCGCAGCAGGTGTGCCGGAAAGCACATGGCTCAGGCGGTGCTCGATCGGCTGGCCGACCATCGTGGTGATACCAGGAATCGACCCGAGGATGCGGTCGATCTCCTCACGGACCTCGTAGCGGTCCCGCCCGGCTTCGACCGTGACCTCGATCTCGGAGTTGCTCACCGGCTCGGCGTGTTCGTCACGCTCGGCTCGTCCGGTGCGCCGAGAGACTGATCGCACGCCGTCGATCTCGACGAGTTGCTTCTCGACTTCGGTCGCAAGACGGTCACTCTCGACGATCGAGGTGCCCGGAGGCGCAAGCAGGAAGACGGTGAACGTGCCCTCGTTGAACGAGGGGAGGAACGAACTGCCGAAGGTGCTTGCGAGCATCAGAGCGGCGGCGGTGACAAGGCCCGCAGTGCCAAGTACCCAGACGCGGAGGCGGATCGCCGTTCGCAGCGCCGGCTCGTAGCAACGCTTGAGCAGCCGAACAAGGAAGCCGTCGCGGTCCTCGTGCTTGCCCCCCAGCCGGCCCTTCAGCAGGAACCGGCACATCGCGGGCACAACCGTTAAGGCCACGGCGAGCGAAGCGAGGATCGATATCATGTAGGTGAGCGCCAGCGGCTGGAAGAATCGGCCTTCGAGACCCTGCAGGAAGAGCAGCGGCACGAAGACCATCACGATGATGACGGTCGCGAACACCATCGCCGGGCGGATCTCGTTGCTCGCGTCGAAGATGACTTCCACGAACGCCCGTCGATCGCCCCCCGGTAGGCCCCGGTTCTGCTTCAATCGACGGAAGACGTTCTCCACATCGATGATCGCGTCGTCTACAAGCACACCGATGGCCACCGTCAGGCCGCCGAGCGTCATGACATTCAGGCCCAGGTTCAAGGCGTCCATCATGAGCAGGCCGACCGCGAGCGAGATCGGGATCGCGGTCAGCGTGATGAGCGTGGTCCGTAGATTCATCAGGAACAAGACCAGCACCAAAAGCACGATGATGATCGCTTCGGCAAGGACCTTGGTGACGTTGTTGACCGCACGGTCGATGAAGTGCGACTGTCGGACCACGTCGCGGTTGAGCAGGGCACCCGCGGGTAGCATCGGTTCGAACTGATCGAACAGGGCGTCGAGGCTGTCGGTCAACGCCAGCGTGTTGGTGCCGGGTGACTTCTGGATCGAGAGCATCACCGCAGGTTCCGCACCCTCGGACGCGGTGCCTCGCTTGAGCGCCGGGCCAAGCCGAACCTCGGCGACCTGTCCGATCGTGACCGGGACACCCTCGTGGTACTTGATAATCGAGTTCGCGATGTCCTCGGCTCGCGTCACCCGGCTCTGCTGGCGGATCGGGATCTCGAAGTTGTCGACGTTGACGAGGTAGCCGCCGCTCGCGGTGCTGTGGGCACCGTCCGCGGCTTCGATGACATCCGTGATGGTCAGGTCGTAGAGCCGCAGCCGCTCCTGATCGACGTTGACCTGATACTCGGGAAGCTCGCCGCCGATCGCGACGACTTGGGCGACACCGGGCACAGCGAGGATCTTGTTCCGCAGCTCAAACTCGCCGTACGAGCGGAGCTGCATGGGGCTGACCGAGCCATCGGGCGATGACAGGGAGATCAGCATGATCTCACCCGCGATCGACGTGATTGGTGTGATGAACGGCTCAACCTCGTCAGGCAGATTCTCCCGCGCGGTCACGAGGCGTTCGGCCACGAGCTGGCGCGCGTCGAAGAGATCGGTGCCCCATTCGAGGTCGACCCAGACGATGCCGAGCCCGATCGCGCTCGCGCTCCGGACACGGCGCACGCCGGTCATGCCGTTGACGGCGGTCTCGATCGGGAAGGTGACGTACTGCTCGACCTCGTCGGCCGCGAGCCCGCCCGACTCGGCCATGATGGTCACGGTCGGGGCGTTGAGTTCGGGGAACACGTCAACGCTCATCCGAGGCAGGCGGTAGCAGGCATAGCCGACGACCATGACGGCCGCGATCAGGATGAGCGACGAGTACTGGAGCGAGAATCGGATGACGGCTTTGAGCATGGCTTAGTGCTCCCCGTCGTGGAAAGTGCCGTCGGCGTGGAAGTGCCCGCCCTTCTGGATGCTGCCGCTGGTCGCGAGCATGAGCTGGAACGCGCCGTCCAGGACGACCTCGTCGCCGTCGCGCACGCCGCTGAGCAGCGAGACCCATCGGCCATCGTCCTTGCCAAGATCCGCTTCCATGCGAATCGCCTCGTTTGGGTTGCTCGGGTTTCTGCGGAAGATGACGGGTGTGAGCCCGTCCCGCTGGACCGCCGCAAGCGGGATCGTCAGTTCGGGCGAAGCAGTGGCATCCGTTACGATTTCGAGCTGTGCGGAGATCCCCGGGCGAGCCCAAGGCTTGAGGTCCTCAGGGACAACGTACAGATCCAGCGATCGGTCAGTGGGATCACCGGCGAGCCCGAGCGAGAGCGTGCCCTCCATTGTGTCGGTCAGTGGGACCGCCCGGCCGGTTGTCGTTGGTGTCGGCGGCACGATGCGTGCCGCGAGTCCATCACGCAGCACGCCGAGATCACTCTGAAGCCCCGACGCGCGGAAGCGCAGCTGATCGGGCTGCACAACGGTCAGTACAGGCGTTTTCTCATCGGTCCACGATCCGTTGGTGAGACCGAGCATCTCGACGACACCCGCTTCGGTCGCGGTGACCATGATGGTCGTGATTGTTGCCCACGCGGGTTCAGGGCCGCGCGGCGTGTCATGGATCGCCGTGAGCTCTTCACGCGAACGCGAGACGACGGCCGAGGCCGCATCAATGAGATACTCCAAGCGTGACCGTGACGCACGCTGATCGGCGATGGCTTGCTGCCGATCAGCCGAGAGTTCCGCCTTCTTCTCCATGACATTCGCGAGATCGGCGCGCGTGCTCGCGAGCGCCGCCCGGGCCTGGGCAAGCTCATCGACGCGTCCGCCGCCAGCCTCACGGACCGATTGCAACTGCTCGACCCGCTCGCTCCAGACCGCAACGCTTTCGTGCAGGCTGTCTTCGTGCTGTTGGTGCGCAGCGAGGAGCGGCTCGAAGGTTTCCAGCCGAGCCCCGAGGCGTTCGATCTGCGCGGTTGCATCGGCGAGCTGCTGCTGCGTTTCGCGCCACGCCGGCGAATCCAGCCGATAGAGCCGCTGGCCCGCCTCGACGCGGTCGAACTGCTCAACAAGCATCTCGACACGGCCTGGCACCGCGGTGCGGTACTCTCGGCGCGCTGTCGGCAGGTACTCGAAGCGGCCGGGCACGCGGAGCGTTTGCTCAACCCGGCGGCGTTCGACCTCGACGAACGTGATGCCGAGATTCGATCGCACCGCGGCGGGTATCGCTACGAGGTTCGGATTCGTTGGTGCCTCGTCCTCTGCGTGGTCGTGCCCGTCACCGTCGGCGTGCTCGATCGCGGATGAGCCACGATCGCACGCGGTGAGCGTGAGCAGCAGCATCATCGCAGCGGCGAGCAGCAGGGTTCGTTGGGTCGTGTTCATCGGGAGGCCTCGTTTTCATGACGCGGTTCGGCGGGCGCGTCGTCCGCGGCCGAGCTGTCAGTTGTGTTCTGGGGGATGCTGTCGGCCTGTGCATCAATGGGGGCGGGTGACACGGGTTCATCCGGGCCGAGCAGCCGAGTGATCTCGATGGCGGCGCGCAGCTCCGCAAGACGCAGGTCAAGAAGTCGGCTCTTGGCCTCGAAACGCCGTGTCACTGTTTCGAGCAGGATGAGTGTGTTGACCTCGCCCAGGTCGGCCAGGCGTTCGACCTCGGACGATTGCTCATCGAGCATGGGCACAAGGTCGCGTTCGAACGCTTCACGCTGTGTTCGTGCAGCATCGAACGACGCCTTCGCCAAAGCTAGCTCTTGGGTGAGGCGTTCGAATGTGGTCTCGGCGGCCACTCTGGCCACATCCCGCTTGGCCCTCGCCTGGGCAATGCCGGCGCGGTTGGCGTTGAGGACCGGGATCGGGATCGAGAGCCCCAGCAGCAGACGGTCGTCGCCGTCCTCGCTCCCGAACCCGGTGCCGAGCGTGATGTCGGGGTACTGCTTGCGGATTTCGAGCCGGAGCGATTCCTCAGCGACCTGGTACTCGGCGCGGCGGACCGCGAGCAGTGTGTTCGCCTCGATCAACCGATCAACGCTCGTCTCAATATCGCCATCTCGTACGCCGCTGAACCTAGGGACCAACTCGACGGAGGAGTCGGGCGAAAGCCCGAGGAGCCCGAGCAGCCTGATCCTCGTGGACGCTTCATCGAGCTTGGCCTGGGCAATGTTGGCACGGGTCTCGACGAGCTCGACGCGCAGCAGGCGAGCTTCGACGCGTGTCAGCTCACCGGCGGATTCGAGGCGGTCGGTGATCGACGCGACGCGTTCGACTTGCCCGACGACTTCGCGAAGCAGACCTAAGCGTTCGGAGGCAGCCGACCACGCGGCCCATGCCGACCTGACTTGGGCCCGCGTGCGCCACTCGGCGTCGACAATCCGCCGCAGCTCGGCCTCATACGCCGCCCCGGCCCGGTCCTTCTCCACACCGAGCCGTCCCGAGACCGGGATCGTCAGACTCAGGGTGAGGCCGTACTCGAACGGCCCGGCCGGCGAGAGGATCTCAGCACCGTCGAAGCCGAACTCGGGGTCTTCCCACAGCCCTGCTGTCTCGAAGGTCGCGAGTGCAACGCCCGCATCGAGCCGAGCGATCCGGAGGTCCGCGTTGTAGAACAGCGCGAGGACTTCGCCCTCGGCCTGCGTGAGTCCGTCGGTAGGGTCGAAATGCTCGACGACCGCTTCATCCGCCTCGGCGAGTCGTTCGGCAAAGCGTTCAATGGCTTCGGTGTTGTCGAGCCGCAAGCTGAACGCGGACCGATGCTCGGCAAGGTTCAGCGGTGCTCGTTCGTAGGACTGGCAGCCGACCAGCGCACACAGCACCGCCGCCGAGCCGAGCCCCGGCCATCCTGCCCTTAGGGACAGCGGGCGTTTCAAGTTGTTCATGGGTCCTGAATCCTGTTCGGGTCCAAAGCGACACCAGCCGCAGCCGACAGCGTCGGCGCGGTACGCGCGAAGCAACAGACAGGATCAGATGGTCAGACGAACGCTCGCAACGATCGCAAGCCGATGGGCTCTGCCGGGGTCAAACCAAGGCGGCGGTCGCGGTGGCCTGCGCTGGCCGAGACCTGCCTCGACGAGCACAACACCCCAAGCTTGGGTCGGCACTGCAACCGGGGCCGCGTCGCCCGCGTTGTCGCCGCGCGGCAAGCTGAGCAGTTCCGCAACGGCGAGCTCGATATCCGTGCAATCGCAGTCGTGCTCGTGCTCACCCGCGGGGACGGGCAGCGGCCACGAACTGTGGTGCCCGCACTCGGACTCACAGTGATCGGACTCCGCGGGAGCGTGCTCATGACCCCCGCCAAGGCACACCACAGCCGTGCCGCCACCGCCGCCGGCGAGGGCATGCAAGGCGATGATCGCGGTGAGTAAAATGGCGAGCGGACGATGGTTCACGGACAGAAGTATATGTCGGCTCCTGCCGGGCGTTGCTTGAGAACCGGCGCTGCGGCACGCGATGTGCGTTGACGTTGGGGCCTCGCAGCCAGTATCGCGGCCAGAATCGCGGTCACGCGTCCTGACACGCCGCGATGTCGAGGCCGACTAGATAGGCGCTTATCGCGGTGCCCTTGGCTGCTGCTACAGGCGCATCTCTCTTCGGGGAAGTGGGCTGAGGTGCGGCCGGGCGATCGCTCGTTACTCTGGCAGATGAATAAGACCGCTACACAGGGTGAGCCGCAAGATCCGGTCGCTGATTCAAGAAGTCTCGGATCATGAGAGCGGCGGCGGCTCCCTCGCCAGCGGAGCTTGCCGCCTGCTTTGTGCTCCCCGCGCGGACGTCGCCGGCGGCGAAGATGCCAAGAAGGTTGGTCTGCATGCTGCCATTCGTGGCCACGAATCCTGCTTCGTCGCGGTCGATCGTGTCGGGCAGCCACTGGGTGTTCGGCTTCAGTCCGATGAATAGGAAGACACCGGGCACTTCGAGCGCCTGCTCGCCGCTGGGGCCGCTGGTGACCACGCGTTGCAGCGATCCGTCGCCCTCGAACCGCGAAACGGTCGTGCTGTAACGGACATCAATCGCGTCGTGCTCCGCGACTTTATTGGCAACGAGCTTGCTCGCCGTCATGGCATCTTCTCGGACAAGTAGCGTGACCCGATCAGCAAACCGTGTCAAAAACAGGCTCTCTTCCCCGGCGCTGTTACCACCGCCGACAACCGCCACGTGCTGGCCCTGGTAGAACGGTCCGTCGCAGGTGGCACAGAAGTGAACACCCGCCCCGACGAACTCTTCTTCTCCGGTGACGTTCAGACGCCGGTAGGTCGACCCCGTCGCGAGCAAGACCGCGGCCGCGCCGTACTCGCGTCCGTCGGCAACACGGACCGTGCGGCATGAGTCGCTCCATTGGAGGCCGATGACTTCGGTCGCGGTCAGGATCTCGACACCGAACCGCTCGGCCTGCTGACCGAGGCGTGCCGAAAACTCTCGTCCCTCGATGCCTTCTGGGAAACCCGGGAAGTTGTCCAAGCGGTCTGTTGTCGCAACCTGACCGCCGACGGGGCCCTTGTCGATGACGAGCACATTCTGCCCCTCCCGCGCTGCGTAGAGCGCCGCGGTCAGGCCAGCGGGACCGGAGCCGATGACGATGAGGTCGTAGAACTCACGCTTGGCCTGGCGTTGGATGCCGAGCGCGTCGGCGAGTTCGGCGTTCGACGGGTTGACCATCACCCGGCCGTCGGCCAGCTCGATCGTCGGGATCACGCGCTTGCCGTTGTTGAGAGAGGCGATCCGCTCGTTGGCGTCCGGGTTGGCATCGACATCGACCCACTGGTAGGACACGCCCATCTCGCCGAGAAACACCTTGGTATTGCGACAGTCGGGGCACCAGTTCGCGCCGAACAGGGTCAGTTGGGAATCCGGCATCGTGTGTGCCCTCATGAGTTACGGAACAGGTCAAGATCAACTCGAATGCCGAATCCGGCGTGTCCGCCGGGCGCGGCTGGGATGCGCTCACATCTGGCTTGGATCGTAGTAGAACTTGATATGGCTGGCTTTGCCGTCCTTCCAGGTCGTCACCTGCACCTGATCGGGGTTGAAGGTCGAGCCATCCTTCATGTCCACGCGGATCGAGTACTCCGCGAACGTCACGCCGTTGCCGGGGCTGGTCTCGTGCCCGCCCACGCTGTGCACGGTGACGCTGTGGAACGCCTGCACACCTTCGAGGACCTTCTTCTCGTTCTCGATGATGGCCTGTCGGCCGACCACCTTGGCCCCGGTGATTTCCTCATTCACGGCGTCGTCCGCGTAGAACTGCTCCATCCCGGAGAGGAAATCCCCTTGCTTGAGCTGCTCCATCATGGTGTTGGTGTTGTCGATGATCGATGACATTGAACTTTCCTTTCGTCTGGCCGGGACGTCCGTCCCGGTTGAGTGTCTGGTCTGTACGTGGCACGCGGTGCCGGTTCACGTTTACTTGCGGTTCGCCTTCAGGGAGTTACCGAGCAGCCAGATGGATGCACCGAGCAGAACAGCATCCTTGAGCAGGAACTGTCCCGGGGCGATCGAGAGAGCGGGGAATCCGCCGAGAGAGGGCTCGAAGACACCCGGCGTCGAGAGCATGAAGCTCAGCGTGGTCGCGAACATCCCTGCCGCGAGCAATGCACCCACAGCGCCGATACGCCGGAACCAGGGGCCGATCGCGATCATGGCGGCGATCACCAGCTCGGTCACCCCGAGCCCGGCCGCGAAGCCGCGGACGCTCACGATGTCGTACATCCAGCTCATCAGCGGGCTGTTCTGCACGAGGCCGGAGAT
>JBCDCH010000112.1 GCA_039182125.1 Planctomycetota bacterium | reverse complement strand
GTCGGCGAACGCCTGCGTGAGCTCGAAACCGTCGGTGCGACCTACCTGCCGTTCAACACCCAGAAGGCGACCGAAGCCCTCGACCAGGCACAGGCGCTGATCAATCAGGCGATCAACGAGCAAAAGCCGGCGTTCTTCGGCGAGCACGGCGGGATCAACCAACAACTCGGTTTCGCCGAGACGCGCATCAACCTGATCGCCGCGATCGAGCCGGGCCGCGAGGCCGCGTACCAGCAGCGCTACGACAACCTCGTCGCCCAGGCCAGCGAAGGCGAGAAGATGCTCCGCGAGACGATCATCGCCAACAACCGCGGCCCCGACGATCGCTACCGCGGCGCCGACCGTGACGCACTGATCGCCAAGGTCCGCGAGGCCTACCTCGCCGAGTACCCCAATGACACCATCCTCGCCATCCGCATGCCCGTCGAGAACTGGGAACGCATCACCAAGTGGGAGTGGTTCAACGGCGCGTTTCACAAGGTCGACTACTCCAAGCTCCAAGCGAGCGTGATCGTCCAGACCAGCGACACCGAGGCGACTTACTACCCGGTCAACCTCCGCATCAACCACCTCAAGAACAACCAACTCAACGCATCGCCCTGGAGCAAGGAAGGCGCTCCGGTGCGCTGGACGATGCTGTTGAAGAATGTGAAGTGAGATCGCTCGCCTAGGGTTGAGGCATGCCCGCGCTTTTCTCTGACGTCGATGGCACGCTGCTTGGGGACGATGAACTTCTGACCGAACTCCGCGACGCGTTGGAGCCGAGCGATGTGACGCTGGTGCTCAACTCGTCGCGGCCGGTGCCGTCGTTGCTCGAGTCTCTGGCGAACGTCCCACACCTGCCGCGGCCGAAGTTCATCATCGGCGCGATGGGCACCCAGATCGCACACGCCGACGACAAGCTCATCGACGACTTCAACGAAGTCTTCGGCAGTTGGTCACGCGACCCGTTCGACGCCCTCGCCGACGAGCTCGGCCTGGCCCGGCACGACGAGAAGTATCAGACCCCGCTCAAGGCCAGCTTCGACATCTCCGACGGCCAGAGCTTCGACGACATCCGCCGACTCGTCGAGCAACGCGGCCTCGACGCCAAGCTCGTTCACTCCGGCGGTGACGACATCGACTTCCTCCCGCCCGGTGCGGGCAAGCTGACGGCGATAGGGTTCCTGTGCGTCCGCCTAGCACTTGATCCCCGCCGCGGCGAGGTCGCGGTCGCCGGCGACAGCGGCAACGACATCGACATGTTCGACGCCCCGCTGCGCGGCATTGTCGTTGCCAACGCCGAGGACGCGCTCAAGACCGCCGCCCCCGCCGGTGAGTTCGTCTATCACGCCCAGCGCCGCATGGCCGGCGGCGTGCTCGACGGGCTGCGGCATTTCGGACTTCTCTGAACCGACAAGTTTGCCGCTGCGACCGCCTGCCCGTTGTGCTACCCTTGTGGCAAGTCGGAAATCGTCCGTTTTCAAGCCAAAACACACGCAAATCACCATGCCATCGGAGCAGCACGAGCGTCGCGACAACGAAGAACGCCGAAGCCAACAGGACCGGCGTGGGCAGTTCACCCTCTGCAAGAACGGCCGCATCGCGATGGTCTCGACCCACGGCTACGTCTCGGCCGAGCCGCAGTTCGGCAAGCCCGATACCGGCGGCCAGGTCGTCTACGTTCTCGAAGTCGCCAAAGCCATGCGCGACCTCGGCTGCCAGGTCGACGTCATCACCCGACAGTTCGAGGGCCAGCCCGAAGTCGACGACATGGGCGAGAACCTCCGCGTGCTGCGCATCCCCTTCGGCGGCGACGAGTTCATCGTCAAGGAAAACTTCCACGACATCCTCCCCGAGTTCATCGACAACTTCCTCAAGAAGATCGACGAGGAGAGCTTGTCTTACGCGCTGATGAGCAGCCACTACTGGGACGCCGGCGTCGGGGCCCAGGCGGTCGCGGAGAAGCTCGGCATCCCGCACGTGCATACGCCCCACTCGCTGGGCAAGTGGAAGAAGGAGCTGATGTCGCGCGACATGCCCGATGCCGACACGAGCGTGTACCGCTTCGCCGAGCGGATCGAAGCCGAGTCGAAGATGTACGCCGCGGCCGACTTTCTCATCGCGACCACCGCGCCGCAGTCGGACCGCATGATCGACTGGTACGACCTGCCCGAAGAGAAGACCACGGTCCTGCCGGCCGGGCTCGATGATGCCCGCTTCTACCCGATGCCGATGGAGCACGTCGAAGCGATCCGTGAGAAGCACGACATCCGCGCCCACGACATTCTCACGCTCGGCCGGATGGCGCGAAACAAGGGCAACGACCTGCTCATCGAAGCGTTCCCGATGGTGCTGGAGACCGTGCGTGACGCGCGGCTGCTCATGTACGTCGGAGCCGAGACCGAGCAGGACGAGAAACAGATCAACGCGCTGAAGCAACTGGCCGCGCGGCTCGGCGTTCACGAGCGCGTTGAGTGGCGTGGTTACGCCTCCGACGAGGACCTGGCCGATATCTACCGCGCCCCCGGCGTCTTCGCGATGCCGTCGCGCTACGAGCCCTTCGGCATGACCGCCGTCGAGGCCATGGCCTGCGGCACACCGACGGTCATCACCGCCCACGGCGGGCTCATGGAACAGGTCAAGTTCGGCACCCACGCCCTCTTCGCCGACCCCAAGATCCCTGGCGAGTTCGCCACCCAACTCTCGATGCCCCTGCGCTACAGCGAAGTCGCCGACCGCCTCCGCGAGCTCGGCCCCAAGTGGGCCCGCAAAGAGTTCGCCTGGAGCGGCATCGCCGAGAAGATGCTCACCAAGTTCGAGCAACGCTTCGCCAAGCAGCCCGCCAGCACGTAACTACTTTGCCGCTGCAGCGCAGTCGCCTGCTGATGCGACGCCGGAAGCTCCCGCTGGTCGCCGCCCAACGGGGACGTGAAACATTGCGTCGTCGGTGTCGTCTGCCAGATGATGGGACAGATGCAAGAAGTACTCGAACCGCGCCGGATGCTGGCGGCGACGGCATACGTCAACGACGCCGGCACGCTCATCATCGCCGGCGACGAAACTGACAACGTCATCCACGTCGACGCAACCGGCACCGACGTGGTCGTCACCCTCGACGGTGTCCAACAAACATTCGACCCAGCCACAATCAAACGCACCAGTATCGGAGGCTTGAGCGGCAACGACAACATCGACATCGACGGCCGGATTGACAGTTATGTCGAAGGCAATGCCGGCGATGACGTAATCCGCACCGGCGGAGCCGACGCGGTTGTGGTGGGTGGCGCTGGCAGCGACCGCTTGTCCCTCGAGAACAGCCCCGAAGCGGTTCATCTGATGGCACGCGGCGGGACTCTTTTTGAGAGCGAAGCCATTGTACGAGCGGCCAGCTACGAACTTACGATTATCGATCGTTTCAACCGCATCAACCTCACGCGGTTCGACGACGAGGCCGTACTCGGCATCACCGACATCCTCTCAGGCGACACATTCGCCGATGAACTTTTCCTCGGAGCCGGTAACGATTCGGTGAGAGGCCAAGGCAGCGAGGTAAATGGCGCGATCGATATGATCGTCCACGGCGGAGCGGGCCGGGATATCGCGACGGTCGAGGCGAGTCTGCAGTTCCGATTCCTCGGCGGTGAGGACGACGACGCCGTGGCTTTCAACGTGCCAACCGATGCCGACTCGCCCTACGCGCCGGACGGCGGGGCGGGCATCGACCTGCTGTCGCTGGCCAACATCCCCAACAGCCCCGGCGTCAGCGGAGGCACCGGCGCAATCGTCCGCCTGCCCGATTCGGGATCGTTCGAGCGGTTCTTTATCAACGCCCTGAACTCCAACGGCCTTTGGGCCCGAGTTATCGTCGGCACCGATCAGGGCGAGGAGATTGAAGTTGCTAGTGGGCAAGCCAACCCCGCCGAATCGCTCATCATCGAGGCCGGCGGCGGTGACGACACGATCATCGCCAGCGCGACCAATGACCTCACTATCCACGGCGAAGCCGGTGACGACGTGATCTTCGGTTCGAGCGGTGACGATCGGCTCTTCGGCGGCAAGGGCAACGACGTTCTCTTCGGCGAGGAGCGGACGCGATCGGCTCTACGGCGGTGACGGCGACGACCTGCTATATGCCCGTGGCGGTAGTGTCGACACGCTCAGCGGTGGGGCCGGGCGAGACATCGCCACGCGGAACACCGACGACGACGACACCATCGGCGACCGGGTCCTCGCCGACGACATCGAAACCCTCATCTAGGCATCGAACCGCGTTGCGGGGCAACGCAGTTGGGCGCAACTGAAACGCCCCGGCGATTGAAATCACCGGGGCGTTTGCGTTAATCAAGATCGGGTTCGCTCACCCGGCCAGCGGGTAGGCGCCGAAGATGTCGTTGGCCCGGAGGAAGAGGTACGCGACGGCGATGACGGCGGCGACGACGCCGGCGAGGCTCAGGACGGTGAAAACGTCAGGACCGGAGGAGGTGTTACGTGCCATGGGTGGTGAGCTCCTGAGGTAAGGCTTAGAACTGGGTGAGCACGTTGTCGCCGGCCGAGACGCTGGAGATCTGCGGGCCGTCGAGGATGCCGATGGACTGGGCGGGCTCGACCTTGTAGATCGTGATCACGCCGAGGAAGTCGCCGGTGGCCGAGTCGACGACGTTGAACTTCATGTTTTGTGCGACACGGTCTTCGCTGCCAACGGAGATCTCGGCGTAGGTCTTACCACCGATGAGCTTGACGTTCTTGATGATGCCGTTGATCGCGGGGGCGGCGCCGGTGACGGCAGTGCGGCCTTCGGCAACCTCGGTCGGATCAATGCCCTGATCTTCAAGGGCCTTGGTCATGCGGCCGGTCGATTGGCGAAGTTGAGCGATCTGCTCTTGCAGATTACGGACCTCACGCTCGAGCTGTTGACGCTCGGCGGCAAGGTCGGTGTTGAACTCTTCGAGCTCGGCGCGGCGGGTCGAGAGATCGGCGAGCTGCTGACGCGTGTTGGCCAGCGAACCCTGCAAGACTTCCTGGGCCGTTTGCGAACCCTGCACCGCCGCGATCAGCGCCTGCTGGTTGGCCGTGAGCGTGGTCATCTCACGGTCCTTGGTGGCGATGGTCTGGTTCAGTTGCGAAACCTGCGACTCCATACCGGTCAGTTCGGCAGAAAGACGCTGAACCTCAGTGCGGAGCGTATCGGCGCGGTCTTCGGCGGCTTCGACATCGGCGGCGGCCTTGGCCTGGGAACTGGCCAGCGAGGCTTGCAGCGTCGATGCCTGTGCCTTGGCGGCCGACAGCTGGGTGTCGTAGTTGTCCAGCGTGGCGACCGTGGACACGGTGGCAGCGGACAGGATCAGGCTCAGGATGACGAGCAGTCCGACGAAAATCTTGGTCAACGTACTCAACGTGGCTCCTCGTTCGGGGCGGGTGTGATATCGGCAGTTAGGCCGTCCGGCGGGGCGATTTCACCATCGAGAGGGCATCCCTTCGACGGCTTCTTCGACGACGGCAGGAGGCTAGCGTAAGTGGCCTCAACGGGGTGTCAAGCGTTGGGACAAGGCGCTACAGGGTTGAGCCGCGACGCGGCGGCGCGAGCATGGATATCGGTGGCACCGCGCCCGACGCCGCGGCGACCCCGTCCGCCGCCATTGGTTTTGTCCGGCCCGATTCCCTGTCCGGCCCTAGGGGCTACGCTGCTGCCATGATCCACCGTATTGAGGTGCTGGGCGCGGGTGATCCGTTGGTGGCGGACTTCGCCGAGGCGTTGTGCGTTTCCGTGTCGCCACGACGGGTTTACTTGCTAGAAACCGACCAATCGGCCCAGACAGTCCACGACATCGCCGCCCCGCTGCTGCACTCGCCAGTGACCGAGACAATCGTCAACAACGGCGAGCTGGATCACCGCCCACGAGTCGAGGTGCATCTCAAGCCCGGCGTCATGGACCCCGTCGCCGCGTCCACGTTGGCAGCACTGAAAGACGCGGGTCTGGCGTTATCAGACGTTCGGACCGGCCGCGCGTACCTGTTGGAAAGTGCCGACGACATCCACCGCGACAAACTTGAATCCGCCGCCCGGACCACCCTCGCCAACGGCGTCATCGAAAACGTGTTCTTCGAGCCGTACCACCCCAAAGCCTTCCCCCACGGCAGTAAGTACACCCTCGACCTGCGCCACATTGAGCTGCTTGACCTCGACGACGACGCACTCAAGAAGCTCAGCCGTGACGGACACTTGTTCCTCTCCCTTGAGGAAATGCAGACGGTCCAAGCCCACTACCGCACGCTCGGCCGGGAGCCGACGGATGTGGAGCTGGAGACACTCGCCCAGACCTGGAGCGAGCACTGCGTCCACAAGACGCTCAAAAGCAAGGTCGGCGTCCGCGATGCCGACGGCAACGAGCTGCGCCGCTACGGCAACCTCATCAAGGAAACGATCTTCGACGCGACCCAGCAGATCATCGCCAAGCGTGACGACGGTGAGAATGGGGGCTGGTGCCTGAGCGTCTTCGTCGACAACGCCGGTATCGTCGGCTTCGATGACACCGACGCCGTCTGCTTCAAGGTCGAAACCCACAACCACCCGAGCGCCCTCGAGCCCTACGGCGGCGCGGCCACCGGCATCGGCGGGGTCATCCGGGACGTGTTAGGCACCGGACTCGCCGCAAAGCCGGTCGCCAACACCGACGTGTTCTGTGTCGCCCACCCCGACACGACCGACGTCCCCGATGGTGTCATCCACCCGAAGCGATCGCTGACACGGATTGTCGCCGGCGTCCGGGACTACGGGAACCGCATGGGCATCCCCACGGTCAACGGCGCGGTCTACTTCGATGAGAACTACATCGGCAACCCGCTGGTCTTCTGCGGCTGCGTCGGCGTGCTGCCGCGCGACAAAACCCACGGCGACGCGAAGCCCGGCGACCGCATCGTCGTGCTCGGCGGACGCACCGGACGCGACGGCATTCACGGGGCAACGTTCTCCTCGGCCGAGCTGACCACCGGCCACGCCGACGAGTTCGGCCACGCCGTCCAGATCGGCAACGCCATCACTGAGAAGAAAGTCGCGGACGTCGTGCTCCAAGCGCGTGACGCCAACCTGTTCACCGCCATCACCGACTGCGGCGCCGGCGGCCTCTCTAGCGCCGTTGGCGAGATGGGCGAGAAGGTCGGTGCGGAAGTCGACCTCGACTTGGTCCCGCTCAAGTACGACGGCCTGCGCTACGACGAAATCTGGATCAGCGAAGCCCAGGAACGCATGGTCCTCGCCGTCCCCGCCGACAAGCTCGACGCCCTGCTCGAACTAGCGCAGGCCGAGGACGTCGACTGCACAGCCATCGGCACGTACGGGGGCGAGGAACTCGTCCTCCGCTACGAAGGTACCGAGGTCGCGCGGATGTCCATGCATTTCCTCCACGACGGCGTACCCATGACCGAACGCATCGCGGAGGTGACGACGCCGACAAGCAACACGTCACCGATCCCCGCCGATCTGCTTCAAGCCCTTGCCCACCCGAACGTCGCCTCCAAGCACTGGATCATTCGGCAATATGACCACGAGGTGCAGGGCGGCAGCGTGGTCAAACCGCTGGTCGGCCCGTTGCACATCGGGCCGAGCGACGCGGCGGTGGTTCGGCCCAAGCTCGGGTCCAATCGCGCCGTCGCCCTCTCCGTCGGCCTCGCGCCGCACGTCGCCGATCCGTACGACATGGTCATCGCCTCCATCGATGAAGCGATCCGCAACAACCTCTGCGTCGGCGGCGACCTTGCACACCTCGCACTGCTCGACAACTTCTCCTGGCCGTCGTGCGACGACCCGCGGACGATGGGCACACTCGTCCGCGCTTGCGAAGCGTGCCGGGATTACGCACTGGCCGCGGGGACGCCGTTCATCTCCGGCAAGGACTCGCTGCACAACCAGTTCACCGACCCCGCCACCGGCAAGGTCATCCGCATCCCGAACACGATGCTCATCAGCGCCTTGAGCATTGTGCCCGACATCGCCGACTGCCGCACGATGGACCTCAAGCGCGCCGGCAACGGACTTTACCTGTTCCACCCCGCCGACACTCAACTCGAAACCCTCGCAAAACACCACGCTGCAGCGCAGCTGCTGATCCGCGACGCCGCCAGCGCCCACGACGTCTCCGACGGCGGCACGCTCGTCACCGTCGCCGAGATGTGCATCGCCAGCGGCCTCGGCATCGAACTCACCGACCTCCCCGTCGAACCGTTTGAAGAATACCTCGGCGGCTACGTCCTCGAGTCAGGAGAAGACCTCGAAGGCGCCACCCGCATCGGCACTGTCGTCGAACACCCCACGCTGACCCTCGGTAAGGAAAGTTGGACCATCGCCGATCTCACCAAAGCCTGGCGCGGCACGCTCGACTGGTAAGCGATCAACCCGCCCGACACCCGTAGCCGGGTTGCCACACAACCGGAGGCCGTGGCGCGACTTGCCTCCGGTTGCGT
>JBCDCH010000111.1 GCA_039182125.1 Planctomycetota bacterium | reverse complement strand
GTCTTGTCGTTGTTGTCGTCGGTGGAGTCTTCGGCCAGCAGCCGATCGTTGGCGTCGTAGGTGTAATCGACGGTCTCGTCGCCACCGGTGCTGGTGTAGCCGTCGCTGCCGGCGTCCTTGACGAGCTGGGTCCGGTTGCTGGAGAGGTCGAACCGGTATTCGGTGGTGTAGTCGCGGGACGGGTCGGTGCTGCTGGCGAGGGTCTCCTTGGTTAGGCGGTTGAGCCCGTCGTACGCGTAGGTAAAGACCTGCTGGAGCGCACCGATGGTCTCCGTCGAGGACGAGCGGTTGCCCGCGGCGTCGTAGGTGTACACAAACCGGGCGACCAAGGACTCGGTCGGTCCGGGTTCGTAAATGCCGTCGCCGTCGTCTCCGGTGAAGTGGACGATGTCGGTCAGCCGGCCCAGAGCGTCGTACTGGTGGTCTTTGGTCACGCCGTTGGGACCGACCTCATAGTCGGTCTGGCCCAGCGCGTCGTAGACGTAGGTGGTGATCTCGCCGCCGGCGGTAAGGTTAGCGGTGGTGTTGAAGCGTTCGGTCACGGCAACGGTTGTCAGCCGGCCAAGGTCGTCGTAGCCGTACTCGGTGCGGGTGGACTCGGTGTGGGTCGCGTCGAGGCGGCCGGTTGTATCGTCGTATTCGTAGTTGATCGTGCCAACAGGGGTCGCTCTGACCGCAAGACGACCGTTAGCATCGTAAGTGTGGGTTGTGGTGCCGAGGCCCTGGTTGCCGGTGTCTTCGATCTCTTTCACGCGACCAAGCGCGTCGTAGGTGATCTCGACGCGGCGCTGTTCCACGCCGTTTGCATCGGTGTATACCGCCAGATATTGCCGACCAAAGTCGTCATATCCGAACGTAACCGTGTTGCCCTCGAAGTCGGTGGCGGTTTCCTGTAGACCGTCGTGGATGCCGCTTGTGATGTAGGTGGACGATTCCGTGAAGCCGGCACCGAGTTCTTCGGGTTGCCCAAGCGGCAGGGTTCGGCTGGTCTGCCGGCCTTGCGCGTCGTAGCCGAATGTCGTGGTCCGCTCTTGAGGGTCCGTAATTTCGGTCTGACGGCCGAAGGCGTCGTAGCCGTAGGCGTAATGAGGGCGGACGGTCTGGTTGAAGGTATTGGAGTTGGGGTCGGCGTCGATGACGCCGGGCAGGGTGACGCCTGTGAGTCGTCCGGCGTCGTCGAAGTGGTAATCGGTGCGGCGGCGGAGCGGGTCGATCTCGGCGGAGCGTCGGCCCAAGGCGTCGTACACGGTTTCGGCGGTGAGGTCGCCGGTCTGGGCGTCGCCGTGTTGGGTGGTGTGGGTGACGCGGCCGAGCTTGTCGTGCGTGAAGGAAGCGCGGCGGCGGACCGAGCTTGACGCGTCCTCTTGGGCGATGGTGTCGCGGAGCCGGTATTGCTGGTAGGACTCGCCGTCCGGGTCGCCGGTGATTTCCTCAAAGAAGGCGGCGAAGCCGGGGCGGCCGACGGCATCGATGGCGATCCCGGTGATGCTTTCGAGCTGCCGGCCGGCCTTGTCGTAATGGGTTGCGGAGAGGGTGCGGCGGATGACTTCGGTGTTGGGGTCGCCGTCGAGATCGACTTCCGGCCCCAGCACGCCGATCTGCCGGCCCGCGGGGTCGTAGTAGTAGTCGGTGCGGACGCCGTCCGGGTTAGATGCCGTGATTTGGCTGACCGTGGTTTCGACGCGGCCTTGACCGTCGTAGGTCGTCGTGGACCAGGAGAGCTTGGTGCCGGCGGCGTAGGTGTTTTCGTCGCCGTCGATGGTGTTGTCGTCCCACCCTGCTTCGTAGAACGAGCCGACGGCGGCGACCGTGATTTCGGAGTTGGCGATGCGCCGGGTCTCGACCACGCGGCCCGCGTCGTCGTAGATCGTGTGGGTCAGCCGGAGGAACGACCGATCACTCACGGCGTTGCTCTCGTCGGTCGGGTCGAGGTAATCGCCGTTTTGGTCGATCAAGAACGGGTCGGTGGTGGCCACCGCGCGGCCGTTGTCGTCGTAGAACGTCCGCGTGACGATCCAAGCGTCGATGCCGATGCTTTCGGACGTTTCCGTCTGGGTGCGGGTCTCGACGACGTTGCCGCGGCTGTCGTATCGCGTGTGTGTCTCGCGTCCGAATTGATCGGTCGCTTGGGATACCCGGCCTTGGTTGTCGTACGTGGTGCCGGCCGACCAATCGGCGGTATGGCCGATGAGCGCAGACCGCACGGCGTCGCCGTCGCTGGATTCGTACGCGCCCGCAAGGGTGTGTTGCGCCGTGGAAAGCGAGCGGCCTTCTTCGTCGTAGGCCGTGACGTTGACGAGGGTTTTCTGGGAATTCGAATCCTGCGGGTCGGTCCAGACGTGCCAGGCGTGGGTTTGGTTGCCTTCTTCGTCGTACGCGAAGTAGCGGGTCACCGGAGCTTGGTTACCCGAGTCGCCGCCTGCGTCCACCTCCGTGGTCTGAATCAGCCGGCCGTGGTTGTCGTAGCTGAACGTGCCGCTCTCGATGCGTCGGTTCGCGTCGTCGTACCGGTAGATCGTCCGCAGGTTGCCCTGCGTGTTGTAGACGTATTCCGTTTTGTTGCCTTCGCTATCGATGGTCGAGCGTAAACGGCCCTGCTTGTCGTATTCGTTGACGGTTTGGTTGCCCAGCGGGCCGATGATCAGCCGTGGGCTGCCGGTGGGGTGATAATCCTTGAACCGGGTCATGTTGCCCAGGGCGTCCACGGTTTCGGAGACCCGCCCCTCGCTGTCGTATTTGGTGGTCGAGAGCGTGGCCGACGGCTTGGGCGCGGTTTCGGCGGCGGCCAGGCTGACCGCTTCAAAAGGCTCATACGCCGCGGTCCGGTTGCCGTCCTCGTCGAAATCAAAGTGAGACACCAAGTACCGGCCCAGCGAGATCTGCTGGATTTGGCGGACGACGTTGCCTCGGTCGTCCCGGATAACTTCCGTGACCGCACCTAAATCGTCCGTCACGACTTCGCCACGCCCGAAGCTGGAGGTGTTCGTGTACTCGAAGCCCGCCTGGGCCCCCGAGGCGTCCACGATCTTCGAGACTCGTCCGTCCGAGTCGAAGCCGATCTGCATCACGGGGCTGCCGCCGGCCGCGATATCCGCGGCGATCTGTGCGTCGGTCGCGTCGGGGTCGGGCAACCGATCCGGATACTGGACGATCGAAGTAAGGATGTGGTCCAGCTCGATCGCGGTGGTTCCGGGCAACAACTCGTCGTACTTCATCGAGGTGAGTCGGCCGGACCGGTCCAGCACCCATGCGAGGTTCCCTTCCGTGTCGTACCCGTATCGCACGCTTTCACGCTCGGCTTCGAGCTCTTCGTCGCGGTAGACCTCCAGGATGCGTCCTTGGGCGTCGCGTTCGATCACCAGCGTCTCGATGGTCTGCCCCCCCCGCTTGGCCACGATCGAGGTGTCGCTGAACGAGACGGCATTGCCGTCGGGATCCTGGACCGAGAGGAGCTCGAGCGTGGACGAGTCGTAGATGTATTTTGTGCCGTCCGGACGCGTGAGCCGGTAATCGAGCCCCTGGCCTTCGGGGGTGAACGACTGGGCGAACTCGCTGCCCGCCGCGGAACCGCCGGACCGACGGAACGCGCCCGTCTCTTCGTCGTAGACCACGGTCGCGCTGTTGAAGCTGTCGGTGGCGATTTCGCCGTCGAGTTCACGCTGGAGATAGAACGGGTACTTGAATCGCTCCTGGCTGGCCGCGAAGTCGAGGCGGCTGCCGTCTTGGCCGGGGGCCGGCATAAACGCCACCGCGTGGATCGAGCTGTTGGCCACCAAGCCGCCCGCCACGCCCGCCGGGCCGTTCCCGGTCACCGGTTCCACTGCGATCGCCCGGAAGGACTGCTTTTCCCCGCCCGGTAGGGTCAACGTGACCTCCGTTCCCTGCCGCCACGTCGGCCCGTAAGCGGGACCGCTGAATAAGCCGGTGGTGTCGTCCCGCCAGGCACTTTCCAGAAGATTCGTCACTTCGGCGTGCCCGGTGATCAAATCCAAGGACCAGCCGTGACCAAAGTCCAAGCTTTCGGGCGCGTTCAACGTGTCGTAGGTGCGCTGTACCGTAATGGGCACCCCGGCCACCGGGATGGTGATGTCCGTGAAGCCGAGATTGAAGTTGCCGACCTTCACGCCGTTGAGCGATTCGATCCGAACGTCCACGGCGTCTTGGCTCGTCTTGCCCGCCTGGTCCGTCACCGTCAGGACGAGCCGGTAAGCGCCGTCCGGTCGGCTCAACGGATCGATCGAAGCGATCGCCCAGTCATCGTCTTGCGGGACATCCTGCCCGTCGAACAGCGGGATGACGCGGTCATCGGCGACCGACTCGAGGGCCAGCGTCACGCGCTTAAGCGGCAATTGCCCAGGGCCCGGATCCGTCACGCTGACCCGTACGTCGATCGCCTCGCTTAAAACTTGCCCGGTTCGAATGTTCTTAATGCTCGCCCGCGGCACCGATGTATCCGCTTCCGAAAGACGAACGATCTTGGTTTCTTCTTCTTCGTTGCCGTCTACGTTCACCGCCACCGCCGTCGCCGTGAAAATCGCACCGACCGCCCCCTCGAACACGTAGCTGGCGACCCCTTGCGCATCGGGCAGCAACCGCGCGATCTGTACGTCGTTCGCGTCTTTGAGGATCAGTTCCGTAGACACGATGCCCACCTCATCGTCGGCCACCACCGTGAAGAACACCCTCTGGCCCGGCTGCGGGAAGGACCGGTCGACCTGCAACTCCACGGTGGGAATGGAACCTTCCACCAAAAACACGTCGAAGGTGCGGACGGCGTACGCGCCCGGCTGACCGTTGCCGCGGACTTCTTCGGCGCGGACCGTGAATGAGAAAACGCTGCCGGCATTGGCGGCGGCGTTGGGGGTCCAAGTCACCTTGCCGGTGTTCGGATCGATATCCGCGGTCCCGTTCGTGCTCAACGACGCCGCATCGACGAACGAGAAGCTCAAGTCGTCGCCGTTGGGATCGGTGGCCGGGACGTCGAAAGTCCAGGTGCCGTCCTTCGAGGCGCGCAGGCCCGAAGCCGGTTCGATGCGCGGGGCCAGGTTCCGCTTGAGTTGCGGGCTTGTTTTGAGCTCGATGATCTCGGTGTCGGTGCCCCCGTACGGGTCGCGGACCTCGATGGTCGCGGTCTGAACCCGGGTCAACTCGTCGTCGCTGGGGTGCCAAACAAACAGCCCCGAGATCGGATCGATGCTGGCCGTATCCGGTCCCTCCAAGATCGACCACGTCAACGCGTCGCCGTCGGGATCAGTCGCCCGCGGCGCATACACCAGCGGTTCGTCATAACTCGCGGCAGAACCGACCGAGGAAGAGTTGATCGTCGGAAGCCGGTTACCACCGCGCGAAGCAGTCACCTTGACCGTTAATGGGGTGAAAAGAGTGCTGCCGTCATCGGACACGAAGAGCCCGGTGATGAGCGTCTTCTCCGAATGCAGATCGTTCGGATTGAGTGGGCTCTTCTGAAGGAACGAGGCGGGGGGCGTCCACGAAACCCAGCCCTCGTTCACGCCCTGCTCAAAGACAACCCGACCGTCCACGTTTGGGTTGCTAAACGAGCCGAATGTAGGTGTGCCCGACTGAGGATCCGCATCTACGTATCGGAAGCGGCCCACCCAGGTCTCTCCCAGCGCGATCTCGGCGGGGCCCGTCACCGTGAGACTGGCCTGAACGCCACTCGGCAGTAGGTCCACGAACACCGTGTGAAGCGATTCGTTGCCGTCGCTATCACGGACAATAAAGGAGGCTGTGCGGATTGGTTGATCGGAATCGAAACTTCCTGGATCAATCGTAAGCGTCACGTCCTGTGGACCGGCTGGGCCCGAGGGCAAAGCCGTCTGCGTAAACACCGCGACATCGGGATCTAGCGACTCCAAGGTGAGGGCTTGGCCTTCAAAATCTTGAACCTGGAATGTGACATTTCGCGCAGACCCGAAAACACTCTGGATGCGCGTCGGGGCACCTATGATCACGGGTGGGTTGGCCGTGATCACGGGCAACGTCACGTTCTTTTCGGTGTACGCCGTCGGATCCGACGCTTCCGCCACCTGGATCGTGAACACGTGATAGCCGGCCACGGGGTTGTCCCACGCGACTTGTCCGCTCGATCCGTCGATGGTCACGCCCGAGGGCGGCGCACCCGGCCCTGAAGACACCGGGAAGCTGTAAACCAAGCCGGTGCTCTCTTCGTTCAAGCTGGCGGCTTCGACGGCGTAGCTCCACGCGCGTCCGGGCACCGCGGGTGCGGCGATCTCGTTCTGGATCACGGGGGCCAGCAGCCCTTCCGCTTCAGAGGACGGTTCTCGCACCGTCACCTGGAAGGTCTGGGTGGTGAGCGCAGGGGGGCTCGTCACGTCGCCCCCAAATTCGGGCCCCTTGCCCTGGTCGGCTACTTTGACACGGATCGTGTAGGTGCCTTCCGCGTCTGGGGTCCAGTTCACCAGGCCACCGGAAGAGATGCCGACTCCCAACGCCGCGGTCGACACGTCGAGGCTGTAGTCGAGGTTGCCGCCGTCTTCGGCGTCCGATGCAATCACCTGATAGTCCCAGCCATGTCCCACGAAAAGATCGATTTCGGTCGGCGTCGAGGTGATCTGCGGCGAAGCGTGACGCCCCACCGTCACCCAAAACTCGGCGGTGGTGATGCCGCCACGGCCGTCGTCCACGGCGACCACAAACTGATGGGCGGTGTTGTTTAGCTGCGAAGGCGGCGTCCAGCGGACCACGCCATCGGTGTCGATCGTCGGGTCGGTCCCCGGCAGGCCGTAGATCGGCGCTTTCAGGAATGAGTATGTCAACTCGTCGCCGTTCGGGTCGGTTGCGTCGAGCGTGAGTTGCCATTCAGATCCAGCAACGGCCACACCGATGGGCGGCAAGGTGACGATCGGTTTGGCGTTCGGCGCGGTGACGGTTACCGAAAACTGCTGGATATCACGTCCCCCAAAACCATCTTCAACGAGAAGAGAAACGTCGTGAGAGCCGATTTGATCTCCTGTGGGCACCCATGAAATCAAACCCGCCGCCCCATCAATCACCATGCCTTCCGGACCAGTTAGTATCGCAAACACGTGCGTCTGATCCACGTTGATGTCTGTTGCGATAGCGTCATATACATAGCGATCTCCAACAACACCTCGTGTCACCGGCAAAGACTCGATTGTCGGATCAAAGTTTGCAGGCAATGAAACCAAGCCGTCGGCCAAGTGGTACGTATTGTTCGCCTCATTGCATTCGTTGATGTACCCGTAGACAGATATGGGAACAGGAGCATCCAACCCCTCCGCATCCCAGTCCGCCACGATCCAAAGGTGGTCTTCGGGGACCAATAGCCCTTCGGTTTCGAAGGTCACGTCTTCGAATTGGCCGTGGCCCAATGTGGTTGTTGTCTCGACCACGCCGAGCTGCTGACCTACCGCACTTCGATCGAATGCGCCGGTGGCTGGGTCATGAGCAAAAAAAGCTACCTTGACGCCAGGTTCTACCGCCCGGCTCCCCGCATTCCCGATGCGCACTGTGTAGCGCCCATTTCCCGCGTACTCGGACACTCGCACGTAAGAGGCAATCAGATCTGGGCTTACACCTTCAGTTTGATTTGATCCTAAAAATGCGTTTTCCCTGTAGGTGTTGTGGGTCAACCAACTCGGCGACTCGATGCTCGGAACGGTCAAATCGTCATTGATATTCGTTACGTGGTAGGTGTCCTGATTCCAGATTGGGCGAGTATTTGACCAACTCGGCTCATCTGCAATGTAGATTCCGCCATTCAAGCCATCTGAGTCGGCGCTGTGCCCCACGGACCATCCATAAGCAGAAAATACGATCTCGGCATCACCGTCCGCATCGACGTCCGCGACAACCGGAGCCTCTGCATTTGTTGAATGATCTCTTGCAAAGGCCCACCGGACATCGAGTTGGTCTTTATACGGGTCAATCGGCGCTGAGAGAATGTAAAGGTTGTGATCATCTCCGTAAACAAGTTCAGTCCGACCGTCGGCATCGAAATCAAATGCCGATGCGCCAATAACTCCGCTTCCGTCTACCGGCAATGTCCATTTAACTTCCCCGTTAATCCCATCAAAAACTGCAAAAACCGACCGATCGGCTAGCGCAATCTCAACATTTCCGTCTCCATCAAGATCCGCAACGACTGGCGGTCCTGGAGTATTTGGGATTGTCGGCTCAATATCAGGTATCTGGGTATGCCATACCAAGTCTCCACTGGAGGCTTTAACCGCTATGACGAAAGAGTTGCTTTGGCCCCCACTAACAAAAACAATTTCAGCATCTCCGTCACCATTGATGTCTGCGACCGCCGGTGGGCCTTGAGTCACGGCGCCAAGATAAGTCTGATCCCAGACAATATGACCGCTACTCGTAAGAACCGATCCGCCAAGAATGATTTCCTGCCCTTCACTGCCAGGCAGTCCAAACGCTACCTCAGCTATAGCGGGAAAACTCGGTCCCAAAAACCCCGATGCTCTTTCATGAAAAGTTACGACCGTTGGGTCGCTAGGGTTGGTCGGAATATCTGGCTGATCCTTTTTTACTAGAGACTTGACGCCGGACTCGGAATCGACAAATACATCAAATACGTCGAATCCCACAAGAACTTCTGCGTCGTTGTCCGCGTCTAAATTACCAATAGATACAATCGGCGCGTTGTTGGTGGACCCACCATGACTCCATATTCTTTGGTCACTCAAAGTCTCGTACAAGGTATTATCTTTATACTCCAACATTAAGAGGCGGCTGTCGGCGGCCCGACCGGCAAAGACTTCGATGCTCCCATCCCCGTCAACATCTGCAGCCGCCAAGCCGGCAGCTGAGATGACTTCAATCGTACTT
>JBCDCH010000110.1 GCA_039182125.1 Planctomycetota bacterium | reverse complement strand
CGATTTGTCACGAAACCGAAGAGATCCTTCGACTGCGCTCAGGATGACTTTGCGGTGATATCCTCTCACTCGCGTGCTCAAGCTCGACCAAAACTTCGACCCCGACGACTTCCGGATGCCGGTCGGGGAACACCTTGAGGAACTGCGGAGTCGGCTGATCAAGGTGCTGATCGGGGTGGTGATCGCAACAGGCGTGTGCCTGTTCTTTTGCCGGGACTACGTGCTACCGGCGTTTTGTCGCCCGCTGATCCTCACGCAGCTCGAAGCCGGCGTCTCGCCGCAGACGTACTTCAACACCCTGCCGGGTCCGTTCACGATCTTCCTCAAGGTGAGCATCATCTGTGGGATCGTGCTCGCGTCACCGTGGGTGATCTGGCACTTCTGGCAGTTCGTCGCCGCGGGGCTGTACCCGAACGAGCGCCGGGCCGTCACGAAGTACATCCCGCTTAGCATCTTTCTGACGTTCCTCGGCGTGGCGTTGGCATACTTCTTCGTGCTGCCGATCACGCTCCAGTTCTTCCTGAGCTTCGGGCTGAGCATCCCGCTGCCGGGGTACGAAGCGTCGTCGACCGCCCCACTAGCCGAGGGGGTGGTGCTGCCGCAGGTCGCGTTGGTCACCGCCGACCCCGTCGATCCCGCGGCTGGGTCGCAGTGGTTCAACACCACCGAGTCACGCCTGAAAATCTTCGACGGCAAAACGACCCACGTCCAGCAGTTTGCCCCGACGTCGCTGGCCTCGCCGCTCATCGAGCTGCCGGCGTACATCAACCTCGCGATGGTGATGATCGCCGTCTTCGGCGCGGCGTTTCAGTTGCCGTTGGTCGTTTTGGGGGTCGTGGCGGCGGGGATCGTGGAGCCGCGCGACCTTCGGGAGAACCGCAAGTACGTCATCTTCGGCCTTGCCGCACTGGCGGCGATCGTCACGCCGGCCGATGTGTTAAGCATGGCCCTGCTCGCGGCCCCCCTCGTGTTGCTCTACGAACTGGGCATCCTCCTCGCTTCCCGCAAAACCAACCCCGAACCATGATCCACCCCTGGCACGACGTCACACCCGGCGAGGACATCCCGCAAGAGTTCAACTGCGTCATCGAGATCCCCTTCGGTTCGTCCGTGAAGTACGAGCTCGACAAGGACAGCGGCCTGATCAAGCTCGACCGCATGCTCTACTCGGCCGTGTATTACCCGGCCAACTACGGGTTCATCCCGCAGACGCTCGCCGAGGACGACGACCCGATGGACGTGCTGGTCTTCTGCAAGGAGCCGGTCATGCCCTTGACGCTCATGAACGCCCGGGCGATTGGCCTGATGACGATGGTCGATCAGGGAAAGAAGGACCACAAGGTCATCGCCGTCGCGACCGAGGACCCGGAGTACAACTTCTACCGCGAAGCCAAGGACATGAGCCCGCACCGCATCGCGCAGCTGCGACGGTTCTTTCAGGACTACAAGCTCATGGAAGACAAGGCGGTCGAGGTCGACGAACTCCAACCGGCCGAGGCGTGCTTCAGCGTGATCGAGGACTCGCTCGCGCGGTACAGTCGACAGCGTCGTCGCGGGTTCAAATGACCCGATCGAACCCGGCACGGAAACTGTTCCAAAGAGCACGCCGCGACAATGCGATTTTTTACGATGAAACGACCTGCCTTTCCGATACGCTCGGCTTGTGGGTCGAACACTTGGACTGATCACTTTTGCGTTGCTATTGCTCGCCGCGGCGGGTGTGGTTGTGCCGTGGAACGCGCGACCGACCATCGCCGTCATCGTCGACCGGACCGCGTCGACACGAACCGCCGCTTGGCATGACGCCGACCCGACGCCATTCATCCGCGCTGCGGTCGGGCGTGATGCGGATCTGGTTCGGATCATCGACACGGCCGAGCAACTCACCGCCGCGCCCGATGCGGATATCGTGGTGATCTTCAGCGATGGACGACTGCCGATGCCCGCGGGCATGCCCGAAACGTTCCTCGTAACCGATCCCGCACTCGACCAACCGGCCGACACCCGCGTAACCGACCTGAGCCCCTATGCGGCGGTCATCCAAGCGGCGACACCGACGAAGATTTCGGTAAGCGGTGCCGAAGCGGATCGGTCCGAAGTGACAGGGGATCGGGTCGTCGGGCTCGCCAATACGACCGGGACAGTGCGCGTCGATGTCGAAAACGACGCCTGGCCCGAGAATAACGCCATGTCGCTCGAGGTCGCACAGAACGTGGCGCGGGCTTGGCTCGCCGAGCGTCCCGCACCGCCCGGCTGGACGGCGGTCGACACCATCCCGGGCAACGCGTCGGTGGTCTACGCCGAACGGTTCACCGCGGATGTCGCCGACCACCTCGGCCGCGGCGGTGGGCTGATCGTCGGCGATCTCGCCGCCCTACCGCCGGCGCTGCGCGGCACGTCGCCACTCTCACCGACACCCCCGGCGGGCGATCGAGAATGGCTGCTGTTGCTGGACGTGTCCGGCTCGATGGGCCGGGCCGACCGACTCGAGCGCGGCATCACGGCACTCCAATCAGCGGCTGCACAACTGCCCGCCGATGCGACGCGCGGTGTCGGCTCGTTCGCCGATGATTTGCGTTGGTGGGAGCGTGGCGTGCCCGCAACCGCGCCACTTGCGGTGCCGACCGATCTCACCGCCGGCGGACCGACCAACCTCCGACTGGCACTGCAAGCAATCGCCGTGGAGACGGACACGCCACGCGATCTGCTGCTACTCACCGACGGCTCGGCCGAACTGGATGGCGTTGACACCGGCAGCCTGCGCATCTCCGCCGTCGTACTCGGCGACGAAGTTCCAGCGGCACTGGCCGAAGTGGTGGCTCGCAGTGGCGGCGTCATCGGTGCCGGGCCGGAATGGGCCGAGACCGCGGCCGAGGTCGCCGGCGATGCGACGCTCCCGTCGACACCGCCTCCCGCTCGACTCGACTGGCCCGGCATCGCCGAGCGTGACACCGAGCGCGTTAGTGCATGGCTCCGCGACGGCGCGAGCGCCCTTGCCCGATTCGACACCGGCGAACCGGCCGTCGCCGTCTGGCAGGTCGGCGACGCGACCGTCGCCGCGACAGCCTTCGCCCCGACCGACAACGAGATTGGCGTGCTTGCCGATCGTGTCGAGGCTGCACCAGCTGATCCGAGCGTTACCGTCGACCGTCGTGGCAACACGCTTCTCATCACCGCCAGCGCAAGACCCACGGTCCGCCTGAACGGGATGGCATTGTATGTGGAACGCGACACACCCACACGCTGGACCGTGCCGTTGCCGACACCGCGGGCGGCGAACGTGGCCGTCGTGTCGCTCGGGCAACGACGTGTCGCGACGATCGCCGTACCCTCCGGCCACGATCAGGAGTTCACCGGACTGGGCAACTTCGGCAGCGACGCGATCGTTGGCCAACGCCTGACGCTACCCACGCGTTCGAACACGTTCGACACATCCGCTTGGCTCGGGTTGGCCGGCGTTGTCGTCGGTGGCATCGCGCTAACCCGCATGCTCCGTTGAACGGATCGAAGCCGTGGTAGGCTTGGGTGATGCGTGAACGAGCGCGGGCACTGGACGGACTACGCGGCAGCGCGGTGCTGCTCATGTGTTTCAGCGGGATCCTCCCCGCCGCTCTGCCGAACGTCATGTACCACGGGTACTACCCGGCATACCTGCCCAACGAAGCAGGCGTGTTCGAGGCCGTACCGAAAGCGTTCACGAACCAGTGGCCGGCGCTGACCTGGGTCGACTGGGTGTTCCCAATGTTTCTGTTCTCGATGGGCGCGGCGATCCCGTTGGCGTTGCGAGACAAGACATGGAGGCAGGCGGTACCGCAGGTGCTGGGGCGATGGGTGTTGCTGATGCTGTTCGCGGTCTACGTCGGGAAGATGGTGCCGGGTCAGATCGCGGCCGAGGGGATGGCCCGGCACTGGCTCGCCCTGCTCGCGCTACTTCCGGCAACGGCGGTATTCGTGCGCCTGCCGAAAGCCACCAAGTCGTGGCAGCGGTACACCGTCCGCACCGTGGGCTTCGCCGCCGCTGTCGTGATGGTGGCGGTCTTCGACAGAGGCGACGCGCCACCGCTGCAGCACCTCGACATCATCATCCTTCTGTTGGCACACATGTACGCCGTGTCGGTGTTGCTCTGGCTGGCCACCAAACGCCGGCCGGTCGTACGCTTGCTGGCCGCGTTGCCGATCATGTTGCTCGCACATCACCAAGCGATCGGCGTGCCGGAGTGGCGGACGTTCGGCAACACGTTCGACCCGATCACGCCGGGCAACGGCTGGCTCCGCCTTGGCAACGGCTGGCTCGAATGGCAGCGGTTGTGGGATGTCACGTGGTACAAGTTTCTCTGGCTCGTGCTTCCCGCGACACTCGTCGGAGACTGGCTTGTCGCACACAAGCCGCCGGCAAAAACCACGCGAGACTGGCTGACGATCGCCCTGATCCTGGCCAGCGTGGTCATCGTGTTGCTGGGCTTGCGGCACTACGAACACGGCGGCGTGTTGCGGACACCGTGGGTCAGCCTGATCACGCTGCCGTTGCTGCTGCTCGCGTGGCGTCGGATGCACGACCCGCTGCTCCGGCGCATCGGTGCGTTCGCGTTGGTCACCCTGGGCCTCGGCCTGACACTCGCGGTCCTGCCAGCGCACGGCTCTTGGTTCGAAGGTGGGATCAAGAAGGGGCCGCCCGCGACGCTGAGCTACTACCTCACGACGCTCGGCCTCTCGGCCGCGGCGCTGGGCGGGCTGATCGTTTGGATGGACGTCCGCAAATGGCCGGGCTTCGGCATCGCGGCGTATGTCGGTCAGAACGCCCTGCTCGCCTACATGGCCATCACCAACCTGCTCGGACCCGTCGTCGCACTGACCGGCGTCGACGCGTGGACGGCCTCGTTCTCGCGGTGGATCAAATTCGGCTGGGCATGCTTCAAGACCATCGCGTTCGGCGCGATCATCGCCCTGCTCACCCGGCTGCGGATCGTCTGGAAAGTGTGACGCAAGAAGTTTTCGAAACCTTCGCCCGCCTCGCGGCGTTGTCTCCTGCGCATGTCCTCCGCATTCAAACAACTGGACCAACTCCTCCGCGGCGAGAAGACACGGGCAGACGCCGTCGCCGACGGCAAGCTGGACCTTTCCATTGCCGGGCTGCTCGTTGCGGTCGTGGTGTTGGGCGCTTTGTTCGGCGTGTCGATGGGCACGTTCGGCGTGCTCAGCGGGACCGACGGCGCCTGGCTGCAGATCATCTCGTCGGCGATCAAGGTGCCAGCCCTGTTCCTGCTCACGCTCGTCGTCACGCTGCCGTCGCTGTATGTGTTCAACGCGTTGGTCGGCTCCCGGCTGTCAATCGCGAACATGCTCAAGCTGATCCTCGGCGCGATCGCCGTCATGCTCGCGGTGCTCGCGGGGTTTGCGACGATCATCGCGTTCTTCAGCTTCACGACCGAAAGCTATCCGTTCATGAAGCTGCTCAACGTCGCGATCTTCGCTGTCAGCGGCGTGCTCGGCTTGGGCTTCTTGTTGCAGACGCTGCGACGCCTGGCGAAGGAACCCGAAGCCAAGCCGGACATGCCGCCGACTTTCGCCGAGGGCGACGATCCGCGCGAACCCGGGGCACTGACCCGTGTGCAACGCGAGCGCACCTCTGCACCGGTGAAAACGATTTTCCAGATCTGGGTCGTCGTGTTCGCGTTGGTCGGGGCACAGATGAGTTGGGTGATGCGGCCGTTCATCGGCGATCCACAGGTCGTCGCCGAGCGCGGCTTCGAAGTGTTCCGCGATCGCGAGGGCAACTTCTTCGGTTCGGTGCTCAAAGCGGCCGGAAAGCTTATTGGCGTGGACGAATCGAACGACTGACATGACAACCGCACTCGACAACATCGACCGCCTGTTGCGCAGCCCGACGCCGACGGTGTCGGGGCGGCAGGCGTTGCTGTTCGCGGTACTTTTCGGGCTGATACACGGCGCGGCGGTCGGGACGTTCACCGGTGTGTGGGCCGGCGAGCCGACGCAGCTTTTCTTCTCGGCGGTGAAGCTGCCGATGCTCCTGATCGTGACGTTCGCGATCGCATTGCCGAGCTTTTTCGTGCTCAACATCCTCGCAGGCGTCGGCGACGATTTTCGGCAGGTGCTGCGAAACCTGCTCGCGGCTCAGGCGGTGATCTGTGTGACGCTCGTCGCGCTCGCGCCGGCTTTGGTGTTGTGGTACGCGGGCAACGCCGACTACGCGCCGGCGGTCGTGGCCAACGCGGCGGTGTTCCTTGCGGCCGCGCTCGTCGGGCAATCGGTGCTACGTCGCTGGTACCGACCGCTCGAAGCACGGGCACCAATACATCGCGTGCTCCGCTATGTCTGGCTGGTGGTATACGCGTTCGTCGGGATGCAGATGGGTTATGTGCTGCGGCCGTTCATCGGGTCGCCGGGCAAAACGCCGACGTTCTTCCGCGAAGAAGCGTGGGGCAACGCCTACCTCGTCATCGCGCGGCTCGTCGGCGAAGCACTCGGCTTCTGAGCGCTACGGTTTGGCATGGACACCCGCCAACCCGTCATGGGCCGTGACGTGATTTCGACCTCGCAGCCGCTCGCGACGGCGGCCGGTTTGGCGATGTTCGAACGCGGCGGGAATGCGGTCGATGCGGCACTGGCGGCGGCGATCGCGCTGACCGTCGTCGAGCCGACAAGCAACGGCATCGGCGGCGACCTGTTCGCGATCGTGCGACACGGCGACACGTTGCACGGCCTCAACGCGTCCGGACGCGCACCGGCGGCGTGGACGCCGGAGTACTTCGCCGGGCGCGATGCCGTACCGATGACCGGGCCGGACGGCGTCACGGTACCGGGCGGCGTCGCGGGATGGTCGGCGTTGCACGAACGGTTCGGGTCGCTGCCGTTCGGCGACCTGTTCGAGCCGGCGATCCGGCATGCGAGCGACGGGTACCCGGTGTCGCCGATCACGGCGGCGGCATGGTCGCGGAGCGAAGCGAGGTTCGGGAAGTTCGACGAGTTTCGCCGCGTGTTTCTGCCGGCACCCCGCGCGGGTCAGGTTTGGAAGTCGCCGGACCATGCGGCAACGCTGCGGACGATCGCCGACGACCGGGGCGAGAGTTTCTACCACGGCGAACTCGCCGCGAAGATCGCGACCGCCGCGGGCGCCATGGCAACGGCCGATCTCGCCGAACACACGATCGACTGGCTCACCGACGCCGACCTGCCCGCCGCCGACGGATTCGGCGTGACGCTCCGCGAGATCCCGCCCAACGGCCAGGGCATTGCCGCGCAGGTCGCGTTGCGGTTGCTGCAACACGTCGACCCGCCGACCGACTGGCTCAGTGCCGACGGCGTGCACCTTCAGATCGAGGCGATGAAGCTCGCCCTGGCCGACCTGCACGCGCACGTCGGTGACGGAGCTGGGCTCGAACTGCTTGATGACGCATATCTTGCCGAACGCAGCAAGCTGATCGACCCCCGCCGAGCCACGATCGCCGCGGCCGGCGTGCCCAAGCACGGCGGCACCGTCTACCTCTGCGCGGCCGACCGAGCGGGCACGATGATCTCGCTGATCCAGTCCAACTACCACGGCTTCGGCTCCGGCGTCGTCGTCCCCGGCACCGGCATCGCCCTGCACAACCGCGGCGTCGGCTTCACTCTCACCCCCGGCCACCCCAACGCCGTCGCCCCACGCAAACGCCCGCTCCACACCATCATCCCCGGCTTCGCACAGGCTGCCCACGACGGTGGATTCGACATGGCCTTCGGCGTCATGGGCGGGCCGATGCAAGCCCAGGGCCACCTGCAAATGCTCGCCCGCCTCCACGCGGGACAAGGATTGCAACAAGCCTGCGACGCCCCGCGCTGGCAGTGCATGGGCGACAACCGCGTCATCGTTGAGGACGCATGGGACAACGCCCTCCTCGCCGACCTCACCCAGCGCGGCCACGAACTCGAAACCAAGTCGTTCGAACACTTCGGTGGGGCACAACTGATCCGCGAACTCGACGACGGCTACGAATCAGCGAGCGACTGGCGGAAGGACGGCCACGCGGTTGGCCGATAGCCACTAATCCGACTCGCCCTTTGCGGGCACGGAGAATGCACGAGGACCGCGCCGGTCGTACGCAAAGGCAAAGCCGACAGGAACCCCTGCGACATGACAGTCGTGGAAATGCGATCCACGATTCCCCCGGACACCGTGCTTAGAGATATCAATCGTGAAGTCGCTCATGTTGATGTTGGCTCTGACAATACTGATTCGCGATGGCGGCTCAAATACCACTTTGAGCAATATGCCCCGCAAGCTCCGACGAATGGCAAGCGACTTCCCGACGAACTCAATGTCGAACTCACCTGTATGAAGCACGAGCTCATTCTCGATGATCTTGATCGCCGGATGGCCGGATTCGCCCGGAATCATCGCATTAATAAGCAAATCAGATTCCCAGAAGGTGAACCACAACAACTCATCAGACAACGCCCCTATCGCCACGATCGTATCCTCGGCGAGATCCGACGAGAACGAACAACTCCCAAGCACACACGTGATTTCCTCGCCAAAGTAGTGAAGCTCGTAAGGATGAGTAGTTGCGATTCGCCGATTTCGCGGACTCGTGTTTGCCCGCTTCAAAGCTTCGATTGGTAGAAGCCCAGAGGTTTTCTCGCGATGGTGGCGATCACAGAGCAAAGTGAGATTGGCTTCATCGTGCATCCCCTCAGTTGCCCACGGCTGAATGTGATCCATCTCGTACAATGGAAGCCCGCAAATCACACAACCGAAACCACATCGCTGCCGAACCCTCCTCTTTACCTCGGCAGGGATGGCTGGTCTTCCCTCTCTTTTCATGCGGTTAGTCCTATCTGCCAGCACCGCCAGATACTCTTCGCTTGTACGGCTCAATCCGATTAGGGTCTCAAGCTTCACGCCATGACCGGCATGACGTCGCGGAGGCGTTCGATGATGCCAGGGAGCATGGCGAGGACGGCGTCGACGTCGGCGTCGGTGTTCATGCGGCCGAGGCTGAATCGGACGCTGCCGTGGGCGAAGGCTTCGGGGACGCGCATGTTCTGGATGACGTGGCTGGCTTCCATGGAGCCGCTGCTGCACGCGGCACCGGCGGAGATGCACACGCCCTGCTCGCTCAGAGCGATGACAATCGCCTCGGCGGCGAGGCCTTCGAAGCCGACGTTGGAGGTGTTGGGCAAGCGGGGCGCGTCCTGGCCGTTGAAGCGGACCGGGGCGCACAGTTCAGCGATGCCGGCTTCGAGCTTGTCGCGCAGCT
>JBCDCH010000109.1 GCA_039182125.1 Planctomycetota bacterium | reverse complement strand
TCGATTCCTCGCTGATCACGGGCGTCGGCATCGAGACGGTGGCCGCCGCTGATCTGACCGTCGAAATCGATGGCGATGCCTTCTCCTCGCTCAACTCGATTCACAACACAGGCAGTGGCGTAGGCAACGCCGGCTGGACGCACGCGATCTCAGTCAACAATCCGAGCGGTCCGGGTCTGACGCTCGAAGACGGCACCCCGGTGTCGATCGAACTGGTCGCGGATGTCTCGATCGAGGTCAGCTTCGCCGGCCAGATCCCGCTCGGGAACACCTATGACACGCCCGGCGGGCTGGTGATCAGCGGCGATACGTTCACGTTTGACGTCGATGTGACACAGACCACGCCGTCGCCGCTGGGCCTGCTGACCGACACGCGACTCGTCTTCAACCGGACGGGCACCATCGCGGGCATCGCGACAGACGATTGCCCCGGCGATGTCAACGGCGACGGCGACCTCAACGGCTCCGATTTCTTCGCCTGGGTCGCCGCGTTCGGCAGCCTCGATCCGGTCGCCGATGTGAACCGCGATGGCTCGGTCGATGGCTCCGACTTCTTCGCCTGGGTCGCGGCCTTCGGCCAGGGCTGCGACAGACGTGGCCCCGCCCATCGGAAGCCCAAGCCGCGCCTTCACGCACATCGAGCTGCTTGTCGTCATCTCGATTATCGCGCTGCTGATCGGCATCCTGCTACCCTCGCTCGGCTCAGCCCGGGAGACCGCGCGGCAGGTGCAGTGCGCTTCGCGCGTGCGGCAGCTCGGTCTCGCGGTCAGCCTGTACGGGCTGGATTTCAACGGCCTGCTGCCGCCGCACAACACGGTCGACGCCTCGCTCGATGACCCCTTGAACCCCGGCGCTGGCGCGAACGTCTCGTGGTGCTGGGCGCAGGTCTCGGGCGATATCGACCGGGCGTTCACCAACGGCTCGCTGTCCCGGTATCTCGACTATGTCTCGACCATCGCGGGCTGCCCGTCGTGGGACACGCCCGAAGCCGCGATCGATTGGGGACTCACGACGCCGTTCTTCAGCGAGTTCGCGCTGCCGCTGGTTGTCCACTATGGCTACAACGGCCGCATGCTCGGCGCGAACCTCGGCGGCGGCGTGTGGAAATCGAAGCAGGTCTCGCAGCTCGGCAGCCCGGCGCGGACCGTGCTGTTTGCCGATAGCGGACAGGCGAGCACCGACCTCGTCTCCGGCGGCATCGCCGAGGTCTGGCCGCAGTGGGAATTGCAACCGCCCGCGAACGATCCGAACTTCCGAGTGACCGCCGGCAACACGGTGCACGGCCGGCACGGCGGCTCCTCGAAGAGCAACGTGCTCTGGGCCGACGGGCATGTTTCATCGAACGCGGTGACGACCAAATTCTCACGACCCGAGCAAGCTCCGCTCTCGCTCGGCACACTCGATCCCAACCCGCAAGACGGAGCCACCAACGACTGGTGGGACGACCAATGACGCACGCCGTAAGCCGCCGACTCATTTCATCGATCGCAGTCCTCGCGACAGGAATCGCCCTGGTTGGGTGCAGTTCGAGCCGCCCGCCGAGCTTCCCGGCCGAGGCGTCGCTCGAGCAGAAGATCGAGATCACCCGAGAGCACCTGGCGCTGCCCGGCGCGGTCGTCGCGGTCTATCGCGATGGCGAGCCGCTCATCGACCGAGCCTTCGGCATCGCATCGCTCGAGACCGGCGAGCCGATGACAACCGACCATCACTTCCGGATCGCGAGCCTGACCAAGCCGGTGATCGCAACGGTCATTCTCCAACTCGTCGATGAGGGCCACGTCTCGCTCGATGATCCGATCGGCCAATACATCGACGGCGTGCCGGGCGGCGATGTCATCACGCTCAGGCAGCTCGCGCAGCACACCAGCGGGCTGCGAAACTACATCGCGATCTCGGACGTCAAGGACGCCTTCGCGAACGAACCAACGCGGACATGGACCGAAGAGGAGCTACTCGACCTGGCGTTCGAGGAAGGCCCGTACTTCAAACCCGGCAGAGATGGTTGGATGTACAGCAACACCAACTACATCTTGCTCGGGCAGATGATCGAGCGCGTGGAGTCCAAACCGCTCGCGGCGGTGATCGAAGATCGAATCGCCAGACCGCTCGGTCTGACCGGCACGTTCTACTCGACCGATGCAGCGATACCGGCTCCGGCAACGACCGGCTACCAGTACGGCGACGAGACCGGCCCGAAGTTCTGGGTCGGCAAGGGCACCATCCCATACGACGTCACCGACGCGTCGCCCTCGATGTGGCACGCCGCAGGAGCAATGGTCTCAACGCTCGATGATGTCCGCACGCTGCTCGACGCAATCGTCACCGGTGCGCTGATCAGCGAATCGAGCCATCGGGAGCAGATGATCTGGCGCGATTCAGGCTACCCCGTGGACTACAGCTACGGCCTCGGCGTCATCAACTACATGGGCGCGATCGGTCACAACGGGCACGTCCCCGGCTACCAGGTCTCGGCATTCCACGTGCCAGAAGAGATGCTGACAGTTGTTGTGCTCGCGAACCTCTACAGCAGCCCGAACTATGAGGAGCCGGCCAACGCGATCATGTTTGTGATACTCCGCGACCTGCTCGACCGGTCGTATGCCCCGCCGGGTTGGGGTGGCTGGTGAGCTGCCTTCTGATAGCAACCGAAGCTTGTGCCGCAAAGCGAAGAAAGTACACGATGCCACCCGCGCGGCAAGGTCGGAAACGAGTAGTCAGCTCTCTTCGACGGCCTCGTTTCGACACCGCGACTTGGACCACACTAGACAGTGCGCCATACGGTTGTACGTCGTTGTTTTCGAGAGCTCTGGTTGCCCCAATGCTCGTGTTTGATTGTTGATTCGCGCCGCACTGGCACCTGATTTGATCCTCTGATCAACGAGAGAGCAGGAAACGACGTGTTGTTTCTGGCGTTTCTTCGGACTCTGTCGCGAGTTCTGCTAAGGCTTGGAAGCCTGCAGTGTGACCTGCAGTTCTAGCGGATGACCATCCCGCAGAACCGTCACGGTCACGATATCTCCCGGAACGTGATCTGCCATCAGCTCCATCCAGCCGCCAATACTATCTATGTCGCTGCCGTCCCACGCCATGAGGCGGTCGCCCGCCAGCACGCCGCCGCTCTCGGCCGAGCCGCCGGGGCTGACGCGTTGGACCGCGACACCGGGCTCGCTGTCGTTGTAGTTGCCGGGCATGATGCCGAAGCGGACCTTTATCGAGCCCATCGACATCGACGGGCCGCGGTCATAGCCCTCGATCTCCTGGAATGACAGACCGTCAAACCGCTGGGCCGCTTCGAGCGCGATAGCTGACGCGAGTTCGGTGATCAGCGCGCCGCCCCGGATATTTAGCTTCCACGATTCATCCGCGGGCGTGTGGTAGTCACTGTGGAACGGGCTGATCGTAAAGAACAGGACGGGGATCTCTTCGTCATAAAACGCCGCATGGTCCGACCGTGCGGAGAGTCCACCGGGACGCAGCACTTCGAGCGGCGTCTCGCTCGCGGCCCGTGCGATGATTGCCGAAAGGGCATCTGACGTTCCATCGCCGCTGACCGACACTCGATCGCCCGTCACGCGGCCGATCATGTCGAAGTTGATCATCAGGTCAATATGATCGAGCGGTCTCGGAGGGTGCTGCACAAAGTGCCGTGAGCCGTTGAGGCCAACCTCCTCGGCGGAGAACGTCGTAAAGATGATCGAGCGGGCGTCGGCGCTCGGCGGCAGCTGGGCGTACATACCAGCAAGCGTCTGCGCAGCGAGCAACACCCCTGCGGTGCCCGATGCGTTATCGTCCGCGCCTTCGTGAAGCTCGCCCTTGCCGCTGAGCGAGCCGACGATGCCGTCGCCGAGGTGATCGTGGTGCGCACCGATGACGATGAACCGCGACGCCAGCTCGCCCCGACCCTTCAGGACCGCACCGATGTTGCGAGCCTCGATCGGCTCGGCAGGCGTTTCGGCTCCGTGACCGTGCGAGCGGAGGACGAACGAGAACGGCTGCGCGTATGTCGCCGATTCTTCCCGCCCGAACGCGGGGGCGAGCCCGAGCGATTCGAAGCGATCGATGATGTATGCCTCGGCTCGTTCGATGCCGGCCGTTCCCGGGAATCGGCCCTGCATGAACGGGCTCGCGAGCACCGTCGCGTGCTCGCCGAACGTGCGGGCGTTCGCCGAGACCGACGACATCGCATCGGCAACGGGCGAACCGCTTTCGGCAACGGCTGGCCCGGTTCGATCCGAGGACTCGAGTTCGAGCCCTTCGGGGACGACCGCGCTCGTTCGCGCGATGTACAGCTGCGAGGACCGCCGACCGGTGCTTTGAGGCGCATCACGCTGGCCGGTCCACATCACCAGCTCGCCTTTGGAGCAGAACACAGGGAGCCCGTCGAAGCCGGGCGCGTTAGTGATCCGCACGGCGGTCGGCATCTCGCCAGCAGCGGTGAGCCGCGACGGGATCGCAAACACCTCGTAGTTTCGATGAGACACATTGGACGTCGCGTAGAGCAGATATTCGCCCGTCGGGTAGTGGAAGTAGGGTGCCCAGTTGACGTGGCCGTCGTCGGTCAGTCGGGTTTCCTTGGCGATGCCCGTCGGCGAGCCGTCGGGGCCAAACGCAAGATCGCTGACATACAACTGGAGCAGATCGTTGAGATCCCGATCCGAGCGGTATGTGATGCGCGTGCCGTCGGGTGAGAAGAAGGGCCCGCCGTCATAGCCCGGCTCGGTGATGAGCGGGGTGTGTGAGTCTTTGGCGATGTCGTAGATCCACAGATCGCCGTCTTCATCGCCCGGATCGACGTGCGTGTACAGAATGAACCGGCCATCGGGCGACCAGGATCCTTCGGCGTCGTAGCCATCGCGCGAGAAAATCGGCACAGGCGAGTCGAGGTCCGGTCTCGCGAGAAGCTCGTCCCGAAGCCGCGGGTTGGCAACCTCGCCCGCGACGATCGTGCTGACGGTCTGCGAGACGATCTCCATCTCCCTCGGAAACTCCCAGGAATACCGTGAGTTGTCACGCTGGTACGCCGCGTTATCAGCGTTGGACGGCTCAACGATCGTTGATCCATAGAGCACAACGCCCGGCAATGTCGGATGGAACCAGCCGCACGTGTTGGCCGACTTCGGCGCCGACAGACGGATCGGATCATCCAGCCCGGTCGGGTTGCCGAGGTCGTCGTACTGAAGCCGGGCGACGAACATGGCGTACACGGGCGACCCACCGGTCTCTTCTTCCACGGGGACGGCTTGGAAGATGATCCATCGCCGATCGGGCGAAAAGTACGCCTCGCCCGCTCGAGAGAACTGCTGCGGCGACGTCAGCCGAACCGGCTCGGTCGCAAAGAACGGCTCGTTGCCCGCAGAATCGTCGGGCTGGACACAGGTCGAACACGACTCGGCACGCGTCATGCAGAAGCACGCACCGAAGCGGCCGCTGAGGCGGCGGCCCAAGAGCCGCTCGGCGGGCCGCTCGATCAGACCGGCTTCGTATTCCACCTCCGGGCGATCGGCCCGTGCCGTCCCCGCCGCCGTCGCAACGAGAAGACAGACGCCCGCCAAGAACATGGCGATAACAAACGACCGGGACCGCACGATCACGCCACGTCGCCGATGTACTCGATGCATCTCAGTGCTCTCCGATAAGACCCAGCCGGAGCAAGAACTTCTCCGCTTCCTCCAGCGTCGCTTTATCGTATTCCGACACACGCGGCACCCGCCCGCACGGGCAGAGCAGATCCGGCAGCATCGCGGGCTCGCCGGTTCTATCGACGTGGGCCCGCACGATCGCGTAGTAGACCGCCGAAGCGGCACGGCAAAAGTCATTGATCTCGTCTTGCGTCATGTCCGATGCCGGCTTACGCATCCCACTCTCGCTTGGCTATGGCTGCCAGTCCCGATCACCAGCCCGGCGAGCCGGGTCCGACCAGTTTCGCCGGTCGAGCAGCCCGTCTTCGTTGAGCAGCCCCGCGTGACCATCGAGCCAGCCGACCGCGGCCGACCCTGCGTACCGAGGGTGGACCCGGCCGAACGACTCTGCGGGCACCATCGTCGGGGTCTCTTCGTCGAAACGGGCGTCGAGCGGCGGGAGATCGACGACCAGATAGCCGTCCACGCGCGTCGGGCCGACAAAGAAACGCGCCGATGCGAATGTAATCAGCCCGGATGGCTGCTGGGCATCGCCCAGCTTACGGATGTGCTGGTTCCGTTTGATCCAGTTGCTGTTCCGGTAGTCTCCGCCGACAAAGCGGCGGTTCATGCCGAAGGATGGAAACACGCTGATCTCGTAGGCCCACCCGGCCGTGTTGCCGTCAGCGAAATAGAGATCGCGATCTTTGACAACGGCCGCCCGTTCGCCGATGTGTGTGGTTCCCGCCCAGCCGTAGTCGAAGTACTGCCCGAGGCGGTAGGCCCATCGCTCGTTGACCGGGGAGCCGAGTTCTTGCCCGAACTCATCGGTTACGCCAACGGCGTCTTCCGGCCGAAGAAACGCCGGGATCACAAAATCGCTGTGATCGTTCGCGTACAAGGCGTGGGCCTGCATCAACGTGCGGGCCGCGGCCGACGCCTTGACCGCCTCGGCCGTATCCCGTGCCGACCGGAGCGACGGCACCAGGATCCCGATCAGAAGAGCGATGATCGAGATGACCACAAGCAACTCGATGAGTGTGAAGCCCGATCGAGCCTTCATCGACGGCGCCTCACACCGCCCATGGCGAGCAGCGCAGCGGCCGCAGTAGCGGTACCGGGAGAGGGGACCGGACCAAAGACGCGCACTGCGTCGGACTGTGCGATCCTCAGCGTATCAAAGGTCAGCGTATCGATCGAAAGGCGGTCCAGGCTCATGGATGAAGCAATCGCCTCGAATTCGATCAAGTACTCGTTGCGGCTGTCCGGGATCTCGAAGCGGAAGAGTGTGTCGACGAGCGTGCCGCCGAAAGTTCCGCCAACGGCATCCCTGTTCAACTCCACGATCTCCACGGGATCAAACCCGCCGATCCGCATGCTTTCGTAGTCCATCTCATTGCCGAGCGTGCGTGCCTGCACGAGAACGGTGGTGCCGCTGCTGCGATCGCGCAGTCCGTTCTGCGGCCCGTAGCTCGGGATGGTGACTTCGAACTCGGTCGCGGCAGAGAACGAGTAGATGTTCCCGCCGCTGGTGACGAACGACGTACCCGACGTCTCGACGACATCGGGCGTTGTCCACCCCGACGGAAGCGTGCTCGGGAACTGACCGACATCGGGCAGGTTTCCACCGGTCGGGCTCTCGAAGAAGTCCCACTCCGCGTAGAACGAATTGTCGGTCCCGCGAGACCACCCGAAACTGTCCGGCGAAACGAAATCGGCACTTGCCGCCCCAGCGGTGGCAACCGAGGCGATGACGGCGGTCAGGGATGCAGTATTCATAACGTCTCCTTTGGCATGGAGGGTGTGATGCGGAACATCTGGAAAGCCGCGATGACGGGGTACGGAACGGGTGTCAACAAGACAGAGCCGCCCGACGCGATCCCCGCCATCGCGGCGAGTCGTTAGCGCCGACGGCGAGCGGCGGTCAGCCCTGTCAGGCCGAGGAGCAAAGCCGATGCGGGAGCGGGGATCACGATCCGGGCAGTGACCGCATCGCCCGCAAGATCGCTCGAAGACGAGTTGACGAATGCGACTGCCGCGCCGCCCTCGGGGTCGAGCAGCGCGCTGCTTCCGAGCGTGTAGGCGAAGTTCGCGTCGCCGTTCGCAATCCACTCGTTGACGAGGCCGGTGATATCCCATTCGAACACACCGAAGCCATCGACGGTCGAGGTCGACACGATGCTGGACGTTGTGATCTGCGTATCACGGAAGTCGATCCACGAACCAGGACCGCTCGGAAGATTTTGGTCGATCGTGGCCAGCGGATCCGCGGTGAGGCTGTGCAGCGAGATCTCGGCGGGGTTGGCCGCGTCAACGTCGGGGAAGAAGCCCGTGCTCGCATTCTCCACTCGGAACGTCGCCTGCGGCACCGGCCCGCTGAACGCCGACGGATCAAAGTCGAACGCGAAGTACGCGGTCTCACCCGTGACGCCGAAAATCGACGGCGATGTGACGCGGTTGGTCGCTCGGCTGCTGCCGGCCTCCTCGCCACGCAAGAAATCGCTCTGGAAGAAACCCGAGGACATGTAGTCCTGGGCAACGAGAATTTCAGAAGGCTGGGCGAGCGCTGTGCCCGCGGCCGCGGCTGCGATACACGCAGCGAGACCAGTGAACGTACCCATGTCAGTCTCTCCTTGGATTGATACGTTGTGAAATGTGAACACATGTGCCGCTGAGCATCAGCGGCGACGCCGAGCCCCGGCGATCGCCAGCACTGCGACTGGGACAGTCGTCATCGGCGCGGGCACGGCAACCGAGAGGCTGATCGTGCCGACGCCGTCGTGCGATGTTGAGATGAACGAATCGCCGACCCGCGTGCCGAGCGTCGAGCCTGTCGCCGCGAGCCAGTAGTCACCCGCGGCGAGGTCGGCGAACGACAGCAGGCTTGTGAAGTCGCCGGCACCGTCGTCGTTGAACTCGACAAGCGACCCCGTCGAGTCGAACAACGCGATCAGCGTGTCATCTGTCTGGATGCCGCCGTCAAGCTCGCTGATGGTGCTGCCCGCGGTCGAGAACTGGATCGCGCCGCCGGTATGAGCGATGTCGTACCACTGTATCTCACCCTCGCTGATCGGTTCGGCGAGGCTTGTACCGACGCCGACGCTTGTCGACGCCGGGAAGAGCGACGCATTGAAACCGAACTCTGCCTCACTGATCGACCAGTTGGTTGAGTCAGGGAACGTGTTCGGGGTGTACGCCTCAAGCGACCACGCGCCATTCACGCTCGCCGGCGCAAAGCCGGAAGACCAGCCGCTGAACGGTGTCTCGCCGAGCACGATGCCCTGCTGGCCCGCGATCGGTCCCGTGTACTCGAGGCCGTTGGGCCCTTGCACCGAGGCGAAGACATCCTCCTCGAAAAAGAAAAAGTTTGGTGCGCTGGTCAGCGTGCCCGACCACGACAGGCTTCGGGCAACGAATGACTCGGAGAAGGCACCGGAGGCGGTCCCGTTCCCCGGGTCGCCGAGGCCGCCTGCCGGGCCGATGCTGCTGACAGAAAAGCTCGCGGATTGTGCTTGCAATCCAGACGCGATAGACGCGGCGACGAGGCCAACGCCGATGAAACAGCGGTGCATGCCTGAACCTCCCAGGTCGGCCGGGTGGTCATCCCGGTCCTGTGGGGCCCAGCTGAAGCGTTCCGAGCGTCAGGTCCATTCCGATCGGAAACCGATCGGTCGCGTCGGGGCCTAAGGGGCTCGCGGGACATCAGCACATCCCGGCTACAATTGAGATCGAGTCTCAACGCGGATAGGCTAAGCGGCTGAAAATGGGCCGTCTAGTCCTGCCAGGCTGAATTTTTTCCGATTCTGCGAGAACATGTATGCGGAAGGACTAGCAGATATCGGACAACGACGCCCGGCTTGCACCCGCTCACGCGGAACTCGTCGCGGGATCGGCATCCTGCGAGCCCAGAAGGTCGCGCT
>JBCDCH010000108.1 GCA_039182125.1 Planctomycetota bacterium | reverse complement strand
GGTAGAAGGCCTGGAAGCCGAACGGTTTGGTCTTGGCCGCGTCGATGACCTTCCAGACGTCGATGTCCATCGCGGTCATGAGCACCTTCATCTCGTTGACCATGGCGATGTTGACGGCGCGGTAAATGTTCTCCAGCAGCTTCGCCGCCTCGGCGATCTCGGCGGTGTCGACGGGAATCACTTCGGCGATTGCGTGACGGTAGATCTCGGTGGCGAGCTCGCCGCTGAGCGGGTCGATGCCGCCGACAAGTTTGGGGATTGTCGCGGTGGAGTGATCCTTGCGGCCCGGATCCTCCCGCTCGGGGCTGTAGGCGAGGAAGAAGTCTTCGCCGACCTTGAGCCCGCCCTTCTCGAAGTGCGGGAGCATGACGTCGCGCGTCGTCCGCGGGTAGGTCGTCGACTCGAGCGTGATGAGCTGGCCAGACCGCAAAGTCTTGGCGATGTCGATGGCGGTCTGCTCGACGTAGGAAAGGTCGGGCTCGAGATGGTTGCCCAGCGGCGTCGGGACGCACGAAATCACCACATCCGCCTCTCCGAGTCGGTCCATGTCGACCGTCGCGTCGAACCGATCACCGAGCATGTCCGAAGCGAGCGTCTCACCGAGGTGGGCCAGATAGTTCCGCCCGGCGTGCAGTTGCTCGATTTTCTTCGGATCAACATCGAAACCGATGACCGGAAAGCCAGCGCGGTGAAACGCCGCCATCAGCGGCAGACCGACGTATCCGAGCCCGATCACACCGATGCGTGCGGAATTGTCGGCGAACTTGGAGCGGAGCGTGTCGGCGGGGCTAGGCATGGGCCGGGAACATACAGCACTAACGCAGCGCAAGCGATAGCTGTGGTTACACTGGCTGACATGCCAACTTGTGATCCATGGGATCGGCGGCGCCTGGACTTCGGCGAAGAACATCACGCGCGCGAGGCTCGCTGCGACCGTGCCATTGTAAGCACGGTTTTCATCATCACGCCCCTCGGCTTTTTACTGACCCTCGCGGTCGGGATCCATGCAACGATCACTCGCTGGCCTGTCGACGGCTGGACGGCGATCGGCTGGTCAGTTTTCGCACTTCAGTTCGGTTTCATTTTCGGAGCAGGCGCGGCGTTAGGCATCGCCCGCTTGATCGAATGGCGATATGCAAGGCTTGACACCTTTCGCTGCCGGTTGTGCGGCGACATCTTCCAACGGCGGGTCTTTTCCTGCCCCTGCTTTGAGCAATCAGAAGAATGAGCTACCCATCCATCGTGCCCTTCCACGCAACGAAGCCTTCGATGGCTTCGTACTCGGCCAAGCCCAGGGCGTCGTACTTCTGGGCGGTGTCGCGGGTGCGTTCCTCGGCGCGTTGCCAGAACTCGCGTTGGTCCTGGCCGGGAAAGAGGGCGCGATCTTTCTGCGACTCGTGCTTGAAGATGGCCATGCGTTTGCGTTTGACCTCGTCGGGGCTAAGCGGGACGGCCATCTCGATGTCCTGCACGTCCCACTCCTGCCAAGCCCCGCGGTAAAGCCAGACCTCGCAGGTGGCGTACCAGTCATCGTTTTCGCACTCCTTGAGCGCGCGGAGGATGGCGGCGAGGCAGGTGCGGTGGGTGCCGTGCGGGTCGGAGAGATCGCCCGCCGCATAGACTTGGCGCGGCTTGACCTTGCGGAGCAGATCGACGGTGATCTGGATGTCCTCTTCACTGAGCGGCTTCTTGCGCACCCGGCCGGTTTCATAGAATGGCAGATCGAGAAAGTGGATGTTCTCGTCGACCTTCACGCCGGAGAATCGGGCGGCGGCGCGGGCTTCGGTGCGGCGAATGGTGCCCTTGATCGCCTGGAGCTGCGGACTGTCGACATCGCCGGCTTGCTTGTTGGCAACGAACGCTTCGATGTCATGCTTGGCGGTACGGGCTGATTCGACGTCCAAGCCGAACGTTTCGGCGACCTCGGCGAGGAAGTCGACGTGACGAACCGCCGCAGCGTCGAAGACCGCGATGTTGCCGGACGTCTGGTAGGCGACGTGCACGTCGTGACCCTGGTCGCAGAGGCGGATGAACGTGCCGCCCATCGAGATGACGTCGTCGTCGGGGTGCGGGCTGAAGATGAGGACCGACTTGGGGAAGACGTCGGACTTGCGCATGACACCGGAGTAGTCGGGCTTACCGGGCTCCTTGCCGCCGGGCCAGCCCGTAATGGTGCGTTGGCGGTCCTTGAAGACTTCGATGTTGATGTCGTACGCCTCGCCGCGGGAGGCGATCAGTTCCTGCAGACCGTTCTCGTTGTAGTCCTCGTCGGTGAGCTTGAGCAGCGGCTTGTCGAGGGTGAAGGCGAGCCAGATGGCGGCCTTTCGGGTCATCTCCGCATCCCAGGTCTTGCCGGCATCGACAAGCGGCCCGGCAAGCCAGGGCATCTTGAACCGTGTCAACTCCGACGCGGCGGCGGGGTCGAGGACGAACCGCGCGTTGGGATGGTCTTGCAGGAATGACGCGGCGATCTGCGCGTCGACGTCCTGCTCCACGGCCTTGCGAACCACCGGCGCCTTGTGCTCACCGAAGCCCATCAACACGACCCGCTTGGCATTGAGGATCGTGGAGACGCCCATCGTGATTGCCTTGCGAGGGACGTTCCACTCACCGAAGAAGTCCGACGCGGCATCCATCCGGGTCAGCGTGTCGAGCGTGATCAGGCGGGTCTTGGATTCCTTGCTGGAGCCGGGCTCGTTGAAACCGACGTGACCGGTTCGACCGATGCCAAGGACTTGGAAGTCCAGCCCGCCGAACTCGGCGATCTTGCGTTCATATGTCTTGCAGTACTCGCGCACATCTTCCAGCGGCAGCCTGCCGTCCGGGACGTGAACGTTCTCCCGTTGAATGTCGACGTGATCAAAGAGGTGTTCATTCATGAACCGGACGTAGCTCTGCAGCTCGTCGGGTTGCATCGGGTAGTACTCGTCGAGATTGAACGTGACGACGTTGCGGAAGGAGAGATCTTCTTCCTGATGGAGGCGGATCAACTCGTCGTACACGCCGGTCGGCGTCGAACCGGTGGCGAGGCCGAGCACGGCTTGCTGGCCGGCATCGGCCTTGGTGCGGATCAGCTTCGCGATCTCGACGGCAACCGCCCTGCTCGCGGCACCGCTGGTTTGATACACCGTCACTGGCACGCGTTCGAGATCACTCGGCGGGGTGGCGACGATTTGGGCTTCGACCTGATTTTTCGACTGCTCGGCGGTGATCGACATGAGGCTGTTGGCGTTGGGAAGGTGTGTGGAAATCAAACCGACGCCATCACCGGCGTGCGGGGGCCGGAAGGCGTGTCGGTGTTGGCAAGGTCGGCCGATCGGGCGGCTTCGCGATTGACCACGGCCGCCTCGGCGAAGGTGCAAAGCGCCCCGTGTGACCCGCCACCGACGGCATCCGCGAACGCCCGCAGTTGCCGGGCGAATCGCACTTCGTGGGTCTCGACGGTGATCACCTGCGTATCGCCATCGACGGACTTGCGGAGGAGCCGGGCGGGTTCCATGTAGTCGTAATGCAGCGACGCTTCGGTGCCGATCACATCGACGGTAAAACGCTCGGCTTCGGCCCAACCGCTGCAGATCACACCGCCGGCGGCTTTCGAACCCACGCCGGCTCTCACAAGTACCGTCGCGTTGCTCTCGCCGCGTCCGGGCCAGCAATGGCTGTAGACCGCGCCGACCACCCGGGTCGGGCCCATCACGAACTGGCACAGGTCCAACGAGTGGCAACCGGTGTCGAGGAACGAGCCGCCGCCGCTGACGGCCCGGTCGCTCATCCAACGCTCGGCCATCGCGGGGAAGTGACAGGCGAACACGTTCTCGAATCGCACCGGACGACCGAGGTCGCCCTCGGCCAGAAGCCGCTTCATCTCGATCACCGCCGGCGCGAAACGATGGCAATACCCGACGCCGGTCGGAACGTGGGCGAACGTGTCAGCGAGTTCGGACAACTCGATCGCGTCTTCCAGCGTGTGCGCAAGTGGCTTTTCGGCAAGAACCGCGACGCTGTTCTCCAAGGCGAGCCGGACGATCGACAGCCTGGCGTTGGGCGGGGTACAGATGACCACGGCATCCACCGCATCGGTGCCCCGGCGGAGCAACGCTTCGGCCGACGCGAACGCTTCCGCGTCCGCATCGGCGGCCAAAGCGTGGCACGCCTCCGCCCGGGTGTCCGCCACGGCGGTGACGGAAACGCCCTCAAGTGATGATGCTGCCGAGAGATGCGCTCTTGCGATGCCCCCGGCACCGATGAGACCAAGCCTGATTGACGTCATGGTTATAGAATATCACCCGATGGCCCGACACGAAAGAACAATCACGGTTGCGTCGACGTTTCTCGCGATGGCTCTTGTCATCTGCCTTGGTTGTAGCCGGGCGGCTGCCGAGCCGGTTCGAGGCACATGGGTCACCACCACCGCCAACGACGCGATCGAGACGCCAGAGAACACCGCCGCCACGATGAGGAAGCTCAAGGAACTCGGCTTTAACACGGTCTACGTCGAGTGCTGGAAGAATGGCTACACCGAGTTCCCCTCCGACGCCGCCGAAGCCGTCACCGGCGTCCGCATGAAGATCAACGGACCCGGTCCGCAGCGCGACCTGCTGGCCGAAGTTGTCCGCGAAGCCAAGGCCAACGACCTGAAAGTCGTCGCCTGGTTCGAGTACGGCTTCATGGCCGCGTTCAAGGAAACCGACAACGAGCTGCGCAACAAGACCGAATGGCTCACCCACACCAGGGACGGCGCGTTCGTCGGTGAGCAGAACCCGTTCGTCTGGATGAACCCGCTGCATCCCGGGCCGCAGCAGTTCCTCGTCGACATCGTCGTCGAAGCCGTCGAGAAGTACGACCTCGACGGCGTCCAACTCGACGACCGCATCGCGATGCCGGTGGAGATGGGGTACGACGAGTTCACGAAGCAGCTCTACGCATCGGAACACGACGGAAAGATGCCGCCGGAGGATCCGCGTGACCCGGCGTGGGTGCAATGGCGTGCCGACAAGATCACCGAGTACGCCGACCGCTTCAGCAAGGCCGTTCGCGCCGCCGACCCGGACATTACGATCAGCGTCAGCCCCGCCCCCTACCCGTGGTCGTTGGAGAACTACGCATGTGACTGGGTCATGTGGGAGGGCCAGGCGTGGGACGAGTTCATCCCGCAGTGCTACCGCAGGGACTACCCCGCCTTCGAGGCCAACTGGCTCCAACAAGTCGAGGCCAGCAACCGCGACGACGATCTCATCGCCGGCATCCGTGTCGTCGGCGAAGGGCCGGACACGCCTTGGGAAGATGTCGAGAAGAAGATGGATCTCGCCGTCGAATTCGGCGGCGGCTACTGCATCTGGTTCAGCCGCGGCGTTCTGGAGGTGTATCCCGAGCAGTTCGGCGCATATCACGCCCGACAAAAGTCGGAGTGACTGCTTACCCCGCGACACTTTTCATGCGGTAAGCTCTCCCAATGACTTCCCTCGGTCTCGACATCGGTGGTACGCGTGTCAAGGCGGCCGTGCTGCACGAAAACGGGTCGGCGGAACTGCTCGGCAAGAGCCAACCCTATCGCCGGCCCGACACGCAAGCCCTCACCACCGCCGTCGGCGAGGTCGTCAACGGACACCGGTTCGACGCGGTCGGCTTGTGTTGCCCGGGGCTGTTGAGTTTCGACCGGACCACGATCGAGAAGTCGGTCAACCTGCCCGGCTTGGAGGGTGTGCCCCTCACCGAGTTGATCGAGCGGGCCACCGGTCGGCCGGCGGGTCGGCTGCGGATCGCCACGGACCAGGTTGCTGCCGCCACGGACTTCGCCTTCAGCCACCAGCTTCACGGCCGACTCATGGCCGTCAGCATCGGCACCGGCGTCGGCGCCGCCGTCCTTGACATCGACAACGACCACCCCCTCGGCCAACCCCTGCGGGTCGACGGCGATTCGCCGGGCCACTTCGGGCAACTCGACGTCACGATGAGCAGGAATCCCCCGATCGGCCCCGACGGTGGCGCGGGCTCGCTAGAAGCGTACATCGGCGCGCTGGCCTTGCACGGCCGAAAGCCGCAGACACTCCATGCGGGACACCGGTCCATCCGTGCGCTGGTTCGGGCCTTGCGAATCGCCCACGCCCTCTATCGCCCGCACACCATCGCCCTGCTCGGTGGCATCGGTTCACGCCTCACGCATCTGCGCCGTGAGATCCTTGCCGGTGTCAACGACCATCTGACCAACATTGCACGCCCTGACTGGGCGTTGGTCTTTGGCGATGACGATCACCACGCCGCCCGGGGCGTGGCCCGCCTCGCCGCCGCGTCCGACCCGTGACACGCCGGCACATGTTTCGCTGCCGTTCGGTCGACCGCTTGAATCGACGCGATTCGTGGTGGATACTCTTTCGGACCGCCACGCAAGCGTTGGCGATTTTTTGCGTTCACCACGAGGGCGAACGCGGGGTTTGGGACCGCAAGGAAGAAAGGCGAGCCATTTCATGGCACAACTCGTAGACGTATTCGGGACGGCCGACCTTGCGGGAGCGTTGGCATCCGCCGTGGAGGCACTCGACGGCGGCCGTGGCGTGCTGCTGCCGACCGAAACGCTCTACGGCGTCGCCGCCCGGATCGACGAGGATTCCGGGGCCGACCTGCTACGCCGGCTCCGACGCAAGCCGGAGAACCCGTTCACCCCGCATCTTCCCGACGCCGCTCACGCCGGCCGTTTTCTTGGTGACGTCTCCGACGTGGGCCGACGTGCGATGCGCAAACTCTGGCCCGGTCCGGTGTCGATCATCTTCGACGTCGAGTCGGAACGACGCACCGAAGTGGCCCAGGGCATTGGCGTGTCGGAGTCGGACATCTACAACAGGGCCGGCCAGGTGACACTGCGTTGCCCGGACAACCTGCTCGCGATCGAGCTGCTGGCATCGGCCGGAGGTCCCTGCGCGATAGGGCTGCCGCCGGGCGGTCCGTACTACGAAGTGCCGGGCGAAAAGGACCTCGAACAGCTCGGCGGCGACGTGGCCTATGCGTTCGACGCGGGGCCGACCCGATTCACCAAGTCCAGCACGACCATCCGCATCATCGGCGACGGCTACGAAATCGTCCGTCCCGGTGTCTACGACCGACGCATCATCGACCGGGCGCTCATGACCAACGTGCTTTTCGTGTGTAGCGGCAACACCTGTCGCAGTCCGATGGCCGAAGCGTTGGCGCGACGTGCCATCGCCGATGTGCTGCAACTGGAACCGGACCGGATCGGAACGGCCGGCTTTTCCGTGGGAAGTGCGGGCACTTTCGCGATGCACGGCGTTCCGGCAACGCCCGCTGCGGTGGTTGCCGTGGCCGACATGGGCGGCGATCTCACCCGCCACCGCAGCCGGCCGTTGAGCGTGGAACTGGTTCATGAAGCGGACGTTGTCATTACCATGGGCCGCAGCCACGCCGAGCAGGTCATCGGCCTCGTCCCGGCGTCGGCCGACAAAGTTCTCACCCTCGACCCGGACGGCGATATCGAAGACCCGATCGGATCAAACGAAGCTCACTATCGGACGCTGGCCCTGCGGATGCGTGAACTGATTCTTGATCGACTGAACGACACCGTGCTCCGCGACATGAAGAACGGCGGCACCACTCCGAACGGAAGGAACGAGTAATGAACGAAAGTCCCTCCCCACTGCGCCTGGTGGTCGCTTGTGACCATCGCGGGTTCCATGCGAAACAACTGGTCAGTGCGATGCTGCGCGACAGCGGGCACACGGTGGACGATCTGGGATGCGACGGCACCGCCGGCTGTGATTATCCCGACTTCGCCGCGCCGGCCGCACGGGGCGTGGTCGGGGGGAAATGGGACGCCGCGATTCTGCTCGACGGGTGTGGCATCGGTATGTCGATCGTCGCCAACAAAGTCCCAGGCTGCCGCGCCGCCTGTGCTCACGACGAGGTCACCGCCCGCATCGGCCGCGAGCACAATCACGCCAACGTTCTTTGCATCGGCTGCGACCTGATCAGCGAACAAACGCTGTTTTCCGTGATCCAGACCTTCCTGGAAACCGCCTGGGGCGAGGGTCGGCATCTGCGTCGCATCACGAAAATCGACACCCTCGAAAAGGAAGCCGCCACTGGCGCAATGCGCCACGCGGCGGGGTGAGTACTTACTGAAAAAGAAGCCGCCCGTGATGCGATCCATGTCGCACCACGGGCGGCTTCGTTACATCCACAGACGACTCATTTCATCGTCACTCGCCGACGGAGAGACGCTTGAAATCAACGAGCGTCGCGCCCTTTTGCTTGAGCATTTCGCCGATGCTGCCCTTGAACTTGTCAGGGTTGATGAACGGTTGATCGATCAAGGCACGCTCTTTGTAGAACGCCTGCATCTTGCCTTCGGCGATTTTCTCGGCAATGTCGGCGGGTTTGCCGGTGGCCTTGGCGGCTTCGACGGCGAGCTCGCGCTCCTTGGCGACCATGTCGGCCGGGAGATCGTCCTTGGTCGCGCCCAACGCCACGGTCGGGTTGGCAACCAGGTGCAAACCAAGGTCACGGACGACCTCGTCATCACCGCCATCGAGTGCGATCAGGGCGGCGACCTTGTTGGTGACGCTGTACTGGTAGTTGCCGACGTTGCTGCCTTCGACCACCGCCGTGCGAGTGATCTGGACGTTCTCGCCGGTGGACTGACCCGCAGCGACGAGCTTGTCCTTGATCTCAGCATCATTGGCGACGTCGAGGCCTGGGTCGGCCAAAAGCTTTTTGGTGACAAGGTCGAGCACTTCGCCGGCGACATCGCTCTTGGCGGTGAAGTCAGTGTTGCACTTGAGCTCGGCGGCGACCGCGCGGTTGCCCTCGGAAGCCGACGCGACGCGACCCTCGCCGGCCTCACGCGAAGCGACCTTGGTCTTGACGCCCATCTTGCGGGCTTCTTCCACGGCCTTCTCCAGATCGCCGTCCACGCCGGTGAGGAGCTTCTTGCACTCCATCATGCCGAGGCCGGTACGTTTACGGAGCTCGGCTACGTCTTTTGCGGTAACTGCCATAACAAGTGTCAGTGAGTTGGTGAGGGTTGTTTGCGGGAGAGATCAGGCACCGGCCGGAGCGGCTTCGGCTGCCGGCGCTTCGGGCGCGGGTGTATCGGCGGCCGCCGGGGTCGGTGCGGGTGTTTCGGCGGGCGTGTCGAGCTTGACCGACTTCTCGCCGGCTTCGTTGGTCGACTCGGTCTTGGTCGCCGGCGCTTGCTCGGCCCGGAAAGAGGCCCGCTCGCTACGACGCTTCGGGCCGCGCTCGCGGTCGCTCTTCTTCTCGACTTCCGGCGCACGGCCCTTGCGGCCTTCCTCGGCGCTGTCGGCGAGTTCGACCATCACGGCCTCGATCGCACGCATCGCGTCGTCGTTGCCGGGGATCGGCAAGTCGATCATGTCCGGGTCGCCATCGGTGTCGATCAAGGCGATCGTCGGGATGCCGAGCTTCTTGGCTTCGTTGACAGCGATCTTCTCGCGGCGGACGTCGACGATGAAGATCAGGCCGGGCATCTTCTCCATCTTGCGGATGCCGTCGAGGTTAGTCTTGATCTTCTTGCGCTCACGGCTGAGCGTGGCCTTCATCTTCTTGGAGTAGGTGTCGATCTCGCCGGACTCCCACATCTCGTCGAGCTCGCCGAGGCGTTCGAGGCGGGCACGGATGGTGCGGAAGTTGGTCAGCGTCCCACCGAGCCAACGCTCGGTGACGTGGTGCATGCCGCACCGCTCGGCCTGGGTCTTGACCGGGTCGCGGGCCTGGCGCTTGGTGCCGACAAAGAGGATGTCCTTACCGCCGGCGGCGATGCGTTGAATCAACTGCTTCGCACGAAGCAAACCTTTGACGGTTTCCTTGATGTCGATGAGGTGGACGTTGCCCTTGCGGCCGTAGATGTACGGCTCCATCTTCGGATTCCACCGGCTCACGGGGTGGCCAAAGTGCACACCGG